>JAESRY010000101.1 GCA_016764415.1 Cycloclasticus sp.
TCGATGGCTGGCTCTTTAGGTTCTTTAGGCTTTTTATTCTTACCGAATCCAAACATGATATTGTGTCTTCTTGAGGGGGTTTTGTCGTAAAATCCCCGTTCTAAATGTGTTTATGGTTGAGTGAGAGCAAAATGAAAAAACTAGCTGTTGTAATTTTCCTTCTGAATATCTGTTATTCGCTTAACAGTTTTGCTTCACCAGAAATAATGCCTAATATGGTACACGAAAAAGTACTCAAAAATGGCTTAAAAATCTTGGTAAAGGAAGATCGTAGAGCCCCAGTCATGGTGTCGCAAATTTGGTATAAAGTGGGTGCTAGCTATGAACACGATGGGATAACGGGCCTATCTCACGTACTTGAACACATGATGTTTCAAGGAACTGAAAATCTTGATCCGGGCGAGTTTTCTAAAATAATCGCTGAAAATGGTGGCCGTGAGAATGCCTTTACCGGCGCAGATTACACAGCCTATTTTCAAACAATGGAAGCGTCGCGTCTTGAAGTTAGTATGAAGCTTGAGGCAGAACGTATGCAGCATTTAAACCTACAAGACAAGGAGTTTGTGAAAGAGCTGCAAGTGGTGATGGAAGAGCGACGTTTGCGCACAGAAGATAAACCGCAAGGTCAAACCTACGAATATTTCAAAGCATTGGCCTATACCAGTAGTCCTTACCGTAACCCTATTATAGGTTGGATGCAGGATTTAGAAGACATGACCATCGAAGATTTGTCAGTTTGGTATAAGCGTTGGTATTCACCGAATAATGCTACGTTGGTTGTAGTTGGCGATATTCAGTACGAAACAGTTTTTGAGCTAGCTGAAAAATACTTTGGTGATATTCCTGCAGCGCAATTTAAGCCGGTAAAAAAACGGCTAGAAGTACCGCAACTGGGTATTCGGCGAGCGGTTGTTATTCAGCCTGCGAAAGTGCCTTATTTGTTGATGGGCTATAAAACGCCGGTATTAAATTCTGTAGAAGATGATGGCGATATTTATGCGCTTGAAATGCTGTCAGGAATTTTAAGTGGTGGCAGCAGTGCGCGATTACCTTCAAATTTAGTCAGGGGTTCTCAAATCGCGTCAAGTGTCAGCGCGGGTTACGACATGAATGCTCGCTTGCCAACGTTATTTTTATTTGACGGGACACCAGCAGCAGGAACAGACGTTGATGCGCTTGAATCAGCGATTCTTGAACAAGTGGTGTTATTGCAAAATAATCTGGTTGAAGATAAAGAATTAAAACGAATAAAAGCCCAAGTGATCGCTTCATCTGTTTATGAAAAAGACTCAAATTTTTATCAAGCTATGCAGTTAGGTATGTTGGAAACAGTAGGGCTAAGTTGGAAAAGGGGCGATGAGTATGTAGAAAAAATTAAGCTCGTCACCGCAGAGCAAGTGCGTGATGTGGCCAATAAATACCTAATTAAGGACCACCTAACCGTGGTGCATATGTTGCTAAAGGAGGTTTCTGATGAGAAATAGTCAGTGCGAGGCCTTTGCGCGAGAGTTAGTTTTCGTGAGAGCACCAACAGTAGGCGCATTAGGCGAGGCAAAAGAGGCGAAAAAGCGCAGTTTACAGGGTGTAAATGAGCATTTTGAGCCTATTTTTAACGCCGCTATCGCGGAAAATGGACTCGTGAAAAGGTCTCGATTCATTGTTTTATTGGGTTTGTTTGTTGTTCACTCAATTGGTTTAGCAGTACCAACTATTCAACATTGGGAAACTGATAATGGCGCATCTGTTTATTTTGTGCCAACCGATGGGCTGCCTATTTTAGATGCGCAATTAGTGTTTGCCGCTGGTAGCTCGAGAGAAGGTGAGAAAAGTGGTGTTGCAGCGTTGACCAGCCGGTTACTTAAACAGGGCGCCGCGGGGCAAAATGCACAAAAAATTGCAGAGCTACTTGAAGGCGTTGGAGCTCAGTTGAGTTCTTCTTCTTCTCGCGATTTTACGACGATGTCGTATAGAAGCTTGACCGATAAAGAGGTTCTTCAAACGTCATGGGGTGTGTTTAAGCGTGTGTTGAGCGAGCCTGATTTTCCAGAGGCGGATTTTAAGCGTGAAAAAAAGCGCACATTACAAGGAATTAAACGTCGAGAAGAATCGCCAGGCACGTTGGCTCAATTGGCACTGTATAAWGAAATTTACAAAGGCCACCCGTATGCTAGACCAATTGCTGGAACGGAGGGGTCGGTTAAGGATATAGAAATAGCTGACCTAAAAACCTTTTATCAGCGTTATTTTGTCGCGGAAAACTTAACGGTTGTACTGGTAGGTGGTGTCACACGGAATCAAGCTGAAACATTGGTATCCGACTTGGTAGGCGGATTGAAATCAGGCAAAGAATCTGCGCCTATTCCTGCAGTGAATGATGTGCTCGAGGGTAAAACCATTCACCGTGAATATGCCTCACAACAAACGCATATTATGTATAGCGCCCCCGTGCTTAAACATAACGATCCTGACTATTTTGCCTTGTACGTGGGTAACCATATATTGGGCGGCAGCGGATTCACCTCACGTATTGTTAAAGAAATTCGCGAGGAACGGGGTTTGGCATATAGTGCCTACAGCTATTTCAACCCGATGGTTGGAAAAGGCCCCTTTTTTATGGGCTTGCAAACGCGTAATGAAAAGGCTGAAGAAGCCAAGGGCGCGGTTAAAGCCTTATTAAAAGAATTTATCGAAAATGGCCCAACAGAAGAAGAGTTGGTCGCATCGAAGAAAAACATGACAGGAGGGTTTGCGCTTAAACTTGATAGCAATAAAAAGCTCTTAGGTAATGTGGTTAGTATTGTTGCCAGTGGTGCGCCGCTGGATTACTTGAATACTTATATCAGTAAGGTGCAAGCAGTCACGCGTGAACAGATTGTTGATGCGTATCAACGCCGTATAGATATGGACAAAATGACGATGGTGACCGTTGGGCAAAAGGTTAAGACACAAAACTAATGCCAGCGAAACAAAACCGCGTACGCATTATTGCAGGGCAATGGGGTGGGCGCAAAATTACGTTCCCCAATATTGAAGGTTTACGCCCAACAACGGACCCAATACGGGAAACCTTGTTTAATTGGTTGCAAACCTATTTACCGCAATCAAACTGCTTAGATTTATATGCCGGAAGTGGAGCGCTTGGGTTTGAGGCGGCATCCCGAAGGGCAAAAAACGTGATAATGGTTGAAAACAATCTAGAGGTGAACAAATCACTGCGAGCTAACAAAGACTTGTTAAAAGCCGAGGGTGTGGAAGTGGTGCGTCAAAGTGCGCTATCTTTTTTACAAAGCAAACAGATGGCTGATTCAGAAAAATTTGATGTGGTTTTTTTGGATCCGCCTTTTAAGCAAGGTGAGCTACCAGCGTGTGTAAAACAGCTTGAACAAAGTGAGTGCTTATCGGATGATGCAGTTATCTACTTGGAGTGCGAGCGTAAACTTGATATGGATTTTTTGCCGGAACATTGGGTACAGCACCGAAGTAAAACAGCCGGTCAGGTAGCCTATTATTTATATCATCGAGAATTATCATGACGAAAAAAGCGATATATCCAGGCACCTTTGATCCCATCACTAATGGTCATCTTGATATCATTCGGCGTGCCAGTGAACTGTTTGATACGGTGATTGTAGCGGTGGCTCAAAGTAGCGGTAAAAACCCATTGTTTGATAAAGCTGAGCGCTTGAATCTATCTCAACAGGTCTTGTCTGGAATTTCAAATGTGGAAGTGCTGAGTTTTGATGGCTTATTAGTTAACCTAGCTGCTGACGAAGGGGCGAACATCATCGTAAGGGGTGTGCGCTCAATAGCAGATTTTGAATATGAAGTGCAAATGGCAGGGATGAATAGGCGAATGATGCCGGAACTGGACACGGTTTTTTTAACGCCAGACTCACAATGGGCAGATTTATCATCAACATTAGTGCGTGATATTGCACGTCATGGTGGCGATGTATCGGGTTTCGTTCCTTCGAATATTGAGACGGCAATTACAAAGAAGCTTGGCTAATTATGTCGTTAATTATTACAGATGAATGCATCAACTGCGATGTGTGTGAGCCAGAATGCCCGAATGACGCAATTTACATGGGTGAGGAAATTTACGAAATTCACCCGCACCTATGCACGGAGTGCGTTGGCCATTTTGATACGCCCCAGTGCGTAGAAGTTTGCCCCGTTGAGTGTATACCGAAAGATTCAAATCATGAAGAGTCTAAAGCACAACTTCAGTTGAAATATAGCCAGTTAATGGCAGCAAACGAGGCGTAACCATGGTTCGATTAGCGATAACTCTGACAGTCTTTTTGTCGTTAACGGCGTGCGTTAATCAACAAACGGCCCAAACAATAAAACCAAATGTGCAGGCAGTAGCTAGCGCGCACCCTTCGGCAACACAAGCGGGTATTGATGTCTTAAATAAAGGCGGTAACGCATTTGATGCGGCTGTTGCCGTTAGTGCTGCATTAGCGGTGGTTGAACCCTTTGGTTCAGGGCTAGGTGGCGGTGGTTTTTGGTTGTTGCATAGAGCAAGTGATGGACAACAAATCATGATTGATGGGCGTGAAACTGCGCCGCAAGCAGCACATCGAGATATGTATTTAGATGAATACGGCGAGCCGATTAAAAGTGCATCGGTTGATGGCGCATTAGCGGCGGGGATACCAGGTTTACCGGCAGCATTAGTTCATTTGTCTAAGCACTACGGTCAATTGCCTTTGTCGGTAAGCTTAGAACGATCAATCGCGCTGGCGAAGAATGGTTTTGCGGTTAATAAGCACTATCAGCGACTCGTTAAATTCAGAAAAAATGTTTTGTTATCAAATGAATCGGCAAAGGCTATTTTTCTAAACAATGGCAATGTACCTGAAGTAGGCAGGCTAATTAAACAGGCTGATTTGGCGCGTACTTTAGAGTCTTTGGCGGCAGAAGGTTTTAACGGCTTTTATAAAGGTCAAGTAGCTCGAAAATTAGTGAGCGGCGTACAACAAGCGGGCGGTATTTGGTCAATGCAAGACCTTGAGAATTATCGAGTAAAAGAACGTGAGCCAGTTGTTACTCAATACAACGGTATGAAAGTAACGAGTGCCGCATTGCCATCTTCTGGAGGCTTAGTCCTTAGCATTGCACTGAATATATTAGAGCAATATGACCTAGCGGCAATGGACGAAGCGCAGCGCATTCATGTAACCGTAGAGGCGATGAAACGGGCGTATAGGGATCGTGCCTTATATATGGGTGATAGCGATTTTGTTGATGTGCCAATAGCTAAGTTAACAGACAAATCGTATGCACATAATGTGTCGAATAATATTGATTTAAATGCCGCAACGCCTAGTCAGAAATTAACGGGTTTGAATGAAATAGAAGGCCATGACACAACGCATTTTTCTATTATGGATAAAGACGGTAATCGTGTAGCCGCAACGCTATCGGTTAACTACCCATTCGGTTCCGGCTTTGTACCAAAAGGTACCGGTGTGTTGTTGAATGATGAGATGGATGATTTTTCACTCAAGCAGAGTACGCCGAATGTCTATGGTTTAGTGGGTGGAAAGGCAAATGCAATTGAGGCGGGCAAAAGGATGTTGTCGAGCATGTCGCCTACTTTTATTGAAACAAAGGATAAAGTCGGCATACTTGGAACGCCGGGTGGCAGCCGGATTATTAGCATGGTCTTACTCGCTATATTGGATGCTGCAAAAGGCAATTCGCCTGAGTCATGGGTGTCGTTACCGCGGTATCACCATCAGTATTTACCTGATGCTATTCAGCATGAGCCAGAGGCATTGAGTAATGAATTGATGCAAAAATTGAAACGCAAAGGCCACAAGCTAAAGTCGGTAGGGCGAGACTATGGCAACATGCACGCAATCATGTGGGATAAAAAGAGTAATAAATTAGTAGCTGCAAGTGATCGAAGAGGGTTGGGCGCCGCTGTTGTTGAAGAGGTGAGATAAACGTTATGAAAATGGTGATTATGAGATCCGAATTTCACAAGAATCAGATAAAGAAGCATTTGTTGCTGAGTAGTCCACAAACATGGCGCTTATGGACTATTGAGCTTACAAATTAAGGCTGAGCAGCTTCAACCTTTAGTAACCAACCGTCAACACCTTGGCAGCTATTCGATGTTGTCGCTTCAAAATCAATTCTTACGTATTTCTTTTTAATGGCTGCTGGTAGTTTCCCAGTAATTGTATAGCCGCCAAAAACACCTTTGAACTCTTCAATTTTAACGTCAACCGGAATCTTATTCGCGTAGACATGAATGCTATGAAGAAGCGTTTTTCTTGATGTTCTGAAAGAAAATTCTGACTCGGGCGTTGTTGTTGCGAGATGAGCAGGTGCTGCGTCCGTTAACGTAGGTTTTGTACACGCTTTCTTACTGCTACCTTTACTGCCGTAGGCGGATGCGTTTGCGCTAAAGGCAACGAGAATAAAAACGATAAATAATTTAATGGGGTTCATGTGCAGTCCGCAATAATGTTGGAAGGATGTAGCTACTAATAGATTAGCTAAAGAGCCGAAGCGTGTAAACACATTTATGAACTAGGCTTTGTTGCGCTTAGAACATTGTTGGCTTGATCAAATGTGAGGCCGTTCGAGTTAATGTGAGTTGCTAGCTTCTTCTTCATCTTTTGTTTGATGATATTAATGCTATCAGCTGTGCCTGTTACATCAGCAAGTTTGCCAAGCATATTTTGAGAACCACCAACAACACCGTCTATAAAATCATCGGAGTCGTTGAAATGAGTTTGTTTTGTGATATGCGTAATATCGATAAAATCAAACCCCGCATTTTTTGTAAAGGTAACTAAGTCATCAGGTTTATCAAATGCAAAGGGGGGAAGCAGGTAAGGTTCTCCAATAATTTCACTTAAACTGTCTTGCAATGCTTTCCAGCCAGGAGAATAGTCGGTAGATTTCCAAACGGCGATCACAAGTTTCCCATTGGGTTTTAATACGCGAAAACACTCACTAATCGCTTTTTGTTTATCTGGAACAAATTGCATGATTTGTTGGCAGATAACAATATCAAATTGCTGGTCATCAAAAGGTAAATCAGTAATATCGGCTTTTTTCCAGTTGATTGTATTGCTTGAAACTGCCGAGGCAACGTTCAGCATTTCCTGACTAAGGTCTGCACCGGTTATAGAGCCGGTTCGATTTAAGCGCTCATTGGCACGTCTGGCAATAACACCGGTACCGCAACCTACATCTAAGACGTGGTCGTTGGTGTTGATGCCATGGGTCATCATATTTGCCCACGGTTCAAAAATAGCGGGTACTAGAATATTGTTATAAAGTTCAGCGGGGTTCATGGGTCTAYTTAACAAACRCCTGATAACTCACATAAWCCRTCRAGYACYAGCTGAATRGGACTTACCACGCCAATRATTTTACCAKTCTCCATGACGGGAGCTCTCATAAGACCGTATCTGGCGAATAGGCGTGAGCAGTAACGAATGTCCATATTGGGTGACACTGAAATAAGCGGCTTTTCGTTTATCTCGTAAACATTGACGCGTTCAGGCGCTCTGTCTTTAGCCAGCACCAATTTTGCGATAATACCGGCATTAATTASGCCGTATTCATCTTCATCGTGAAATTTTTCGACGAATAAAATAGATGTTTTATGTCGTTTCATTTCGCGTACGGCTTCGGTAATGGTGGCTCTGCCGTCAATCATATGAAAATCGGTTTTCATAACATCGCGTACTCTAATCGTTTTTTTATCGCTCATAATTCTTCCTCAATGGCTTGTGTAATTTCTTCTGCTTGATGAAGTACGCCAATGGCGTCTTCAACGTCAATTTTCAAGGCAATACCACTACCTGGTTCCTCATCAAATTGTCCCGCTCGTGCAATTTCTTCTAGAATCTTTCGACTTAGGTGCTCTTCAACCAAAAAGAGAATAACATCGCGTTGTGTCTCGAGGTTAAGGCCAAGAAATGTTTTCTTCTTGTTAATACCTTCCCCGCGCGCGTTATTTATCACGGTGGCACCCGTGGCGCCTACCTTACGGGCGGCATCGAGAACTTTATCGGTTTTGTTATCATCAACAAAGACGAGAATGAGTTTGAAATGCATAGTTACTCTCCTTTTTTGTGGCTGTTTAATTTACCCCGTTGCGTGAACCACTCGGTGAGTTGGGCGTATGCAAGCACGGCTATTATGGGGAAAAGACTGGCAAAGGCAATTAGACCAAAGCCGTCCAGTAAAGGGTTTCTGCCGGGTATGGCGGTAGCTAAACCAATGCCTAAAGCGGTTACTAAAGGCACGGTAACGGTAGATGTCGTCACGCCACCGGAATCATAAGCAAGGCCAATAATTAATTTTGGTGCAAACATCGTTTGAATAATGACGATGGCATAGCCGACGGTGATATATAAGTACAACTCGGTGCT
>JAESRY010000102.1 GCA_016764415.1 Cycloclasticus sp.
TAATGGATTTGGTCGGCATTGATTTAATGCCTCACGTCATGGCGTCCATGACACATTCACTGCCTAAGGATGACCCTATTCACGAACAAGCCGCCATACCAGATACCGTAAACAAAATGATTGCAGAGGGCTACACAGGGCGAAAAGGCAAAGGTGGCTTTTACCGACTCAAGAAAGAAAACGGCAAAAAGGTTAAAGAGTCTATTAATTTAGAAACAGGTGATTACACGCGTTGCCAGAAACCTGCCCTAGCTTCATTAAAACCCAATATTGCAAAGGACCTTCGTAAACTCGTTACGTTTGAAGATAAAGGCGGAGAATTTGCGTGGTCAGTGCTTTCTAAAGTTTTATGCTACTCGGCCTCACTTGTACCAGAAATTGGCGAAAACATTGAAGCCATCGATCGTGCAATGAAGTTAGGTTACAACTGGAAATACGGGCCCTTTGAATTAATGGACAAACTGGGCACCGAGTGGTTTGTTGATAAATTAGAAGCAGAAAACCGTTCAATACCGCCTATTTTAAACGCTGCTCAGGGTAAACCTTTTTATCGCTTAGGCAATCAAGAGCGTCAACGCTTAGATCTTGCTGGTAACTATCAAACACAAACCCATGAAAAAGGTATTCTGCTTTTAAGTGATATAAAACAACGCAGCAAAGCTGTTAAAAGCAACGCGTCTGCCAGTTTATGGGATATTGGTGATGGTATCTTATGCCTTGAGTTCCACAGTAAAATGAATGCCATTGACCCGGATATTTTGGGCATGATTGATATAGCCACCTCTATTATTCCAAATAATTACAAAGGCTTGGTTCTTTACAATGAAGCAGAAAATTACTCTGTAGGCGCTAACATTGGCCTGGCACTATTCGCAGCAAATGTGGCTGCTTGGCCACAAATAGAAGGTATGGTGAAGTCTGGTCAATACACTTATAAAGCACTTAAACACGCACCGTTTCCCGTTATTGGCGCACCCGCAGGTATGGCACTAGGTGGCGGTTGCGAGAGCTTGCTCCATTGCGATGCTATTCAAGCACACGCAGAATCATACATTGGCTTAGTTGAGGTGGGTGTTGGGCTAATTCCAGCTTGGGGTGGCAGCAAAGAGATGCTAACTCGCTGGATGGTGAATCCTAAACGCCCTCAGGGCCCTATGCCCGCAATCAGCAAGGCTTTTGAGCTGCTTAGCACCGCAACCGTGTCCACGTCTGCAGCGGAGGCTAAAGGGCATTTGTTTATGGCTGCATCTGATGGGATTACCATGAACCGCGAACGTTTGCTGTTTGATGCCAAAAACAAGGCCTTACAACTCGCTGAAAATTATCAGTCACCTGAACACCCAGACATATCGTTACCGGGTGAGACAGCTCGTACTGCTCTTAACCTTGCTGTCACCGGCTTTGTTCAATCAGGTAAAGCAAGCGAATACGACGGCGCAGTTGCCGATCAATTAGCGATGGTGCTTAGTGGTGATAAATCAGATATATCAGATTTACTGTCTGAAGATGATTTACTCACTTTAGAAAGGCGAGCATTTATGTCTTTAATTAAACGCGATAAAACACTGAACCGAATTCAACATACCCTTGAAACAGGTAAACCCCTAAGGAACTAAGATGAGCGTTTTTAAAGCCCCACTAGAGGACACCAAGTACCTAATCAATGAGTTTTTAGATACCAGCGAATTAAAAGGCTCACCATCATTATTAGAATTAACGCCTGATGTAACTGATTCAATTTTTGATGAAGCAGGTAAAATTTCAGAAAATTTATTGTTCCCCCTTAACCGCTCAGGTGACGAAGAAGGTTGCTCAATAAGCAATGGTAAAGTCACCACACCTACCGGTTTCAAAGAGGCTTATAAAGAAATGACCGAATCAGGTTGGGGCAGTTTAACGTGTAAAGAAGAACACGGCGGTCAAGAGCTACCGCACTATATTGCCAATGCAGTGGATGAAACAATTGTTGCCAGTAACTTATCGTTCAGTATTTATATGGGTCTAACTATTGGCGCCTATAACGCGATAGAACGGTTCGGTTCAGATGAGCTAAAAAACAAATATTTACCCCATATGGTCTCAGGTAAATGGAGCGGCACCATGTGTCTAACTGAGCCACAATGCGGAACAGACTTAGGTCTAATTCGCACGAAAGCCCTTCCACAAGACAATAGTAGCTACCTTATATCTGGCAGCAAAATATTCATCTCCGCAGGTGAACATGACTTAACCGAAAATATCATTCACCTTGTGCTTGCACGTACACCCAATTCGCCGGATGGAATTAAAGGCATTAGTTTATTTTTAGTCCCTAAAATAACCAGTGATGAACAAAATATCTTATTAGATTCAAACCACGTTACCTGCAGTGCCATCGAACACAAAATGGGCATTAAAGCTTCTTCAACATGTGCTATTGAATTTGAAAGCTCGGAAGGTTATCTAATAGGGTCTTTAAACAAAGGCATGAAAGCTATGTTTGTGATGATGAATAGTGCACGTATCCACGTTGGTATACAAGGGCTCGCTATCGCCCACGCTTCATATTGTGGCGCTGTTGATTACGCCAAAGAGCGCCTTCAAGGCCGCGCATTAACCGGCACAAAAAGTCAAAATCAATCAGCAGACTCGCTTATCGTCCACCCAGATGTACGGCAGATGCTAATGACCATGAAAGCTTACACAGAAGGTGCACGCGCGTTAAGCACTTGGTTATCCTTCAAGTTAGATGTATCGCAAGAGGCAGACGACCCACAAGTGCAACAAAATGCGGATGAACTCGTTTCACTGCTAACGCCAGTATTTAAATCATTTCTCACCGATATAGGCGAAATTGTCAGCAGCCTAGGTATTCAAATATACGGTGGGCATGGATACATACGCGAAAATGGTATGGAACAATACCTACGCGATGCCAGAATATGTAGATTGTACGAGGGAACTAACGGCATTCAAGCATTAGACTTAGTTGGCCGTAAATTGCCCGCACATATGGGCAAGTATTTACGCCACTTTTTTCACCCTTTATCACTGTTCATTGAAACCCACAAAGAAGATGAACAGCTATCCGCTTTTATCCAACCTCTGGCTAAATCATTTTCTAGACTTCAAGTAGCAACGTTAACCATTGCACAAAAAGGCATGTCAAATCCAAACGAGGCTGGAGCAGCTGCAACGGACTACCTCAAACTATTTGGCCTGGTCGCAATGGGATATATCTGGTCACAAATGGCTGAGCAAATCATCCATAACAAAGGTACGTTAAGCGATGATTTTTACGATGCAAAATTAAAAACCGGACAGTTTTATATGGAGCGTATTCTTCCCCAAACGGGCAGTTTACTGTCAGCAATAATGGCCGGCGCTGAAAGCACAATGGCACTTAAGGAAAGTCAATTTTAATAGCATGAAAAAGCCCTGATAATCAGGGTTTTTTTAACAGTTCAGAAAACTTACGATTTAATACCTTGCTGAATCCAATTCAGGTCCGTGATTTTTTAAGTCAGCATAGGCTGAGTCGTTCCCCACTTTTTGCAGCTGGGACAACACCAATTTAATTCATTTGAAGAAAAGCCGCAGTGGATACAATTAAAACTTAAGCGCTCATCATCCAGCTGTTTAATAGTGTCTTGTAGGAAAGCAACCTCCCCACTCAAGTCATTACCTTCATCAATGTTTGCGTATAACTTTAAATAACTTAATTTTGCCGTTTGTTGCAATTTTTCACGCAAAAAAGCAATCACTTCACCCCTGCCTTTTGTCGCTAATAAGGCCTCTATAAATTGTTTTAAAACGATACTCGACTGAGTATTTGTTTGCAGATTAGCAAGAAAATCAAACTTCTTCGCCGGTTTATTCAATTCGTCAAAACATGACAAGATAGGGTTTAAAAAAACAGGGATAAACCGAATGTCTTGATTTTCAATTTTAAGCCATATCTTTAATGCTAATTTATAGTCTTTAGACTTCATAGCCTCTTGCGCAGCTATAACATTCGCTCTAACGCACCCTTGGTCTATCTTAAGTGCCTTCTTTAGCTGTTCATTTAATACACTTTTATTTCCACTATTTTCTATAGCCACTTCACAGTGTAAATGAGATAGGAGCACCGGCTGCCGCTCCACATTAATGGACTCTAATTTAACTGCGAAGGTAATCGCCTGTTGCCATTCTTTTTCTTGTTGGAAAATGGACAGCAATTGTTTAGATGCTTGAACTTTATGCGATACATTCTTTTCTAGTTCAATAAAAATACTTTCTGCTCTATCAAGCAAACCGGCTCGCATATAATCTAGCCCAAGCTCGTTTAAGACATTTAACCGAGTTTCCTGATCGATTTGTGGTCTAGCCATTAAATTTTGGTGCAAACGTATCGCCTTTTCTACTTCGCCACGCTGACGAAATAATGTACCCAGAGCTAAATGAATTTCAATGGTTTCATGATCAACTTCTAATAAGTCAATAAACACGCCTATCGCTTTATCTGGCTGCTCATTTAATAAATAATTTAAGCCTTTAAAATACCCACCATGGTCACCAGCCGTGTTTTTGGTAGCACGCCTATAATGCCTGTATGCAAAATACCATCCGCTGGCTGCTGCTATGGGTAGCAGCATTATTGCAATTTCAAACATTTAGTTTATTTGTTTCGCGGGGTAAGTTCTTAAATTTGATACTTCTTTCTTTGCCACCGCTGTTTCTTTAGATAGCTTACGGTAACGGTGTTTTAGTACTTGATTGCTCCATATTTTTGAGCTTAACCCAATTAAGGTGCCTAAGATAAAGGTGCCCAGTAACGCAAAAGAGAGCGGCATTTCGAGCCAACCATAATAGTAATTAATTTTAATAGGCGCTGAATTCAAAATAGACAACACAAATCCAACAACCAAAATACTAATGAATAACACTACGTATAGGAATCTCATATCAGCCTCTAAATTATTGGCTCCATGCCAATTTTCATATCTCTTAAAAGATTATAACAAGCGTCTAGCACTTATTTCCTTAAATAATAAAAAAGCCCCTATTAAGGAGCTTTTCATTATTTGATTCTATATTTGTCTTTGGCCTCATCGACCCTAACTCTTAATTCTTTTCCCGGTTTAAAATGTGGCACATATTTACCCGATAACGCCACCGATTCGCCGTTTTTTGGATTACGTCCAACCCTAGGTGGCCGATAGTGCAGTGAGAAGCTGCCAAACCCACGTATTTCAATTCTTTCGCCTGAAGCCAATGCTCTACTCATACCTTCTAATATGCATTTCACAGCGAGCTCCACATCCTTATACGGCAAATGAACTTGCTGGTTAGCTAACTCTTCAATTAATTCTGATTTTGTCACGTAATTTTCCCTCATGAATATTGGCGGGAAACAATTTCCCGCCAAATACCCCCATCAAGTTTTACTTATCATCCATTGAGCTTTTAAAGATATTACCCAATGTAGGCGCACTTACACTCTTCGCAGAATAGTCACTAATGACTGCTTTCTCTTCATCATTGTCTTTCGCTTTTATAGACAAGTTAATTGTCTTATTTTTACGATCAACGCCAATGAATTTAGCTTCAACTGAGTCACCTTCACTTAAGATATTTCTAGCATCGTCCACACGTTCTCGGTTTAGTTCAGATGCTCTTAAGTAACCTTCAATTCCATCTGACAATAAAATCACAGCGCCTCTGGCATCAACTTCTTTAACTGTGCCCGTTACGATGCTGTTTTTCTCGTTAGCCCCAATGAAATCTTGGAATGGGTCTTGTTCAAGCTGTTTAATACCCAAAGAAATTCTTTCACGATCTGAATCAATAGCAAGAATAACAGTTTCGAGCTCCATGCCTTTTTTGTATTTCAGCAAATCTTCTTCGTCTTTCTCATCCCAAGAAATATCAGACAGATGAACCAAACCATCAATATCACCTTCTAGACCAATAAAGATACCGAAATCAGTAATTGATTTGATAAGCCCCATCAGTTTGTCGCCTTTCTTATGAATAGCTGAGAAGTCTTCCCAAGGGTTACCTTTACACTGCTTCATGCCCAGTGAAATACGACGACGTGAATCATCAATTTCAAGAACCATAACTTCAACATCATCACCTAATGAAACCACTTTAGCAGGGTTAACATTTTTGTTTGTCCAATCCATTTCGGAAACATGAACAAGGCCTTCAATTCCGTCTTCAATCTCAATGAAGCAACCGTAATCAGTTAAGTTCGTCACTTTACCGCTCAATTTAGATTGAACAGGGTAACGTTCTAGAATGTTAACCCAAGGGTCTTCACCTAGCTGTTTCATGCCTAATGACACACGTTTCTTCTCTTCGTCATAACGTAAAACAACAACTTCGATATCTTGGCCAATTTCAATAACTTCAGATGGATGCTTAACGCGTTTCCATGCCATATCTGTAATATGTAACAAACCATCAACGCCACCCAAATCGATAAATGCGCCGTAATCGGTAAGGTTTTTAACCATACCTTTAAGAATCGCACCTTCTTTAAGGTTTTTAAGTAATTCTTCGCGTTCAGCACTGTATTCTGTTTCAAGAACAGCGCGACGAGAAACAACAACGTTATTACGTTTTTCGTCTAGTTTAATTACTTTAAATTCTAGCTCTTTGCCTTCTAAGAAAGATGTGTCTCTTAAAGGACGAACATCAACAAGTGATCCAGGCAAGAAGCCACTGATACCACCCACTTCTACAGTGAAACCACCACGAACTTTGCCCGTGATAAAGCCTGTCACTGTTTCTTTTGCTTCTTCTGCTTTTTCTAGGAATTTCCAAGCTGCTGCTTTTTTAGCTTTATCGCGTGACAATAGCGTTGCGCCTAGGCCATCTTCGACCATATCCAGCACCACTTCTACTTCATCACCAATAGCAACTTCTAGTTCACCTTTTGCATCTGCAAACTGCCAACGAGGTATATGACCTTCTGACTTTAAGTTTGCGTTTACAATCACCGAGTCATTAGTAATATCAACTACTAGGCCACTAATCAATGTGCCTGGTGTTAACTCAGCGGATTTAATACTTTCTTCAAATAGTTCTGCGAAATTTTCGCTCATGTCGTTCTCTTTTTATTGATTTTTAACACTTGAAACATAAAGCGTTAAAAAAGGTTACGTTAAAAAAAGGCTTGAGCTTTTGAACTCAAACCACCTGTTTCTCATTATTGAGAGTCGCCCGTTAAGGCACTATATAAAGGAGGTTCAACCCTACTTTTCTATAACTTCTTTGTGTTTTCCAACAAATCTAGAACCGTCAACACAACCTCATCAATCTCGCTTGACGATGAATCGATGTATGTCGCACCTTCTGGAATAACTAGCGGAGATTCCGAACGATTTTTATCTCGCTCATCTCTTTCCTGAATATCTTGAATAACGCTAGACAGATTAGCATTTATTCCTTTTTCAATCAACTGCTTATAACGCCGTTTCCCTCGTTCTTCAGCGCTAGCTGTTAAATAAACTTTGAATTTCGCATTCGGAAAAACCACACTGCCCATATCACGGCCATCGGCAACTAATCCTGGTGCAATTTGAAAAGTGCGCTGCTTTGCGAGCAAGCCACTGCGCACTTTAGGGAAAACTGCAATTTTTGAAGCCGTATTTCCAACTGCCTCTGTTTGCAGTTGATCCTGAACTTCCTCACCATTTAAAAACACAGCCCAATGTCCTAAATCACTTCGCTTAAACTCCAGCTCAATATCCTGAATCAAAGCAGCCAACGCATCTTCATTAGCCACATCAACGCCTTCTTTAATGGCTGCTATACCCAGCGCACGATATAGCGCACCGCTATCTAAATAGTGCCAACCTAATTTCTCTGCAACACATTTTGAAATTGAGCCTTTGCCTGATCCGCTTGGTCCATCTATGGTTAATACAGGTGCTGTTTGCCCTTGGTGATTCATTGCGCCGCTATATTGAAGCCACAATCTGTGGCCAACTGAACAAAACTTGGAAAAGATGTAGCAACATTTTCACAATTATTAATTTTAATAGTCGTTTTCGCCTGTAAACCTGCAACGGCAAACGCCATCGCAATTCGGTGATCATCAAAACTCTCTATTTCACCGCCTTGCACGACTCCTCCATTGATAATCATGCCATCGGGTGTTGCTTTTGCATCAACGCCTATTGCTTGCAAGCCTTCCGCCATTGTTTGAATTCGATCGCTTTCTTTAACACGTAGTTCTTCAGCGCCTGACACGACTGTTTTGCCCTTCGCATAAGCGGCGGCTACAAATAGAACGGGGAATTCATCTATGGCCAAGGCAACGAATTCTTCAGGCACATTGATACCAGATAACTGACTACTTCTCACTCTAATGTCGGCTACTTTCTCGCCACCAACAACTTGTTCATTTAATAACTGAATATCTGCGCCCATT
>JAESRY010000025.1 GCA_016764415.1 Cycloclasticus sp.
GTTAAAAAGTCTATAAAGTTTCGCGAGTCTATCGAGCATCGAACGCGAGCAAATGCAGTATTTTTACCAGCAAATTCAATACCGTCGATAATGTCACGCCGCTCTTCTCCACGGGAAGCTCCGGATTCACGAGTCGCGACGATGGAAAAATATTCTTCCATCGTCTTATAGAGCAGCGGTGACTCATCAGCCGTTGCATATATTGCTTTTGGATGGAACGCTATCGCAAGCTTACCTGTATCACAGTAGTAGAGCGCATCAAAATAAACCTTCAGTATCTCACTCACACCACTAAAATCGCTCATGATGTTTTGTGATCCTTGATCAGCCCTTCTGTGGTCATGGCTTTAGTGACGATGGACGTTGACTAACACGTTTGACATAGTCATTAACCAATGGCCATTGCTGTAAATCAAACTCGATAAATCCGGACCAGTTAAGCACCACAAAGGCGTACGCATCAGCAACGGTGAAATCCGCACCAAGCAAAAACTGCCTGCCGTCCGAGAGTTTTGATTCAATGAACCCAATCCTGCGAGCGATGCCTGTCTCGACTTTTATTCTGGCCGGTGGGCTGAGTGTTTCCCCAGAAAAGAACGGGGCGTATGCTTTATGCAATTCTGATGAAACAAAGTTGAGCATTTCTTGCAGGCGAGTTCGCTCTATGGTTCCGTTAGCAGGAACGAGATTTGCTTCAGGTACCAGGTCGCCTAGATATTGTAAGACCGCTGGATTCTCCGTGATGATCACCCCAGTGTCCGTCAGTAGAGATGGGACATAACCGTTGGGGTTGATCTGGCGATAATTTGACCCCATTTCGGTTGTACCGTTTTCAGTATCAACCATCTCTAAATCAAAGGGTTGTCCTATTTCATTAAGGACAATATGGGCTGCCATTGAACAAGCGCCTGGTTTGTAGTAAAGCTTCATTTGTATCTCCAATCATGTCGTTTAAAGAATGATCATGGTCTCTCATTAAGTATCTATTGACAACCTACTTACGGGAAGTTACCTTAATTGTGGATTACCTCAGAGTTACTAGGTTACTTTAATGTCTTTAAAAGTACGGCACAACAAAAGCCCAAAGCCACCAGAACCGTGCATGTTGACGGAGTGCATGGCCATTATTGCTGGCGCATGGGCGCCTAATGTCATCTGGTGCCTAAGAGAGGGCCCGCGACGCTTTAATGAACTTAGAATAGATATCCCTCCAATTTCAGCGAAGGTGTTGTCGGCTCGACTGTCCGAACTACGAAAAAGGGGCGTACTGATCCGTCACGTGCGCACCACATCACCACCGTCAGTGGAGTACGAACTAACGGACCTTGGAAAAAAGTTGATTCCTGCTCTAGATGCAATTGTGCAAGTAGGGCACCAACTCAAAGCAGTTCGTGAGTAAAAGTGTGGAATAAAATTCAATAGCAGTCTAAATTGTTGAGTGGTAGTGTAATTCCCCTTAGATTAATATCTAAAATGAAATGTAAAATTGTCTAACCTTTATTCGTAAGTAAGTAATTGATTGATATAGGCTGTTATCGAACAAAAAGGTTAGACAGTAAGTAATTAATAACCTTTGTAATCAATATGTTAAGATAAAACCATGCCAGTATGGGGTGCTGGTGGTCGGAGGTTCAAATCCTCTCGCCCCGACCAAAATCACTTGACCATCAACCAATACTCGTTATTTAAACTTTAAAATCAGCTGTCCGCTATGATAAAACAATTGTTTGTAAAACTTTGCTTCCTCACCATCCTTTTATTTTCTTCATCAGCTGCCTTCGCGCACGCTAAGTCCGTTAGTTTCGACCCTGCACCACGTTCAGTGGTTAGTCGTTCACCCAAGTCCATAACCATATTATTTAACCAGCAACTAGAACCTGCCTACTCAACTATTGTGGTTAAAAATAGCCATAGCAAGTCGGTAACTGACAAGGCTGCTTTCGTTGACTCGAAAAATAACAAACGGCTTGTTTTAACTTTACCTAACCTCGCATCAGACAAATACACCGTCTCCTATAAAGTTTTATCGCTAGATGGTCATGTGCTCGAATCGAGCTATAAATTTCGCGTTAAAAAGGCTGTTCCGCTAGCAGATTAATGCAGTACATTGGTTTTTTAATAGGCTGGCTACATTCTACAACCAGCCTTCTTATCCTTGGCACGTTAGTGATTTGTTTACTGTCTGTGGGAAAATCACCAACGACCCTCTATCAACAACTGTTAAAAACCACCGTGATAATGGTGGTTATTCTGCTGATTTCAGGGTTATTTTTACCTTCCTTGCAAGCGATTTCATTAGCTGGCGATAGCTCTGCTGCTTTAAATATTGAATCAATCAAGTTGATTCTTTTTTCAACACGGTTTGGCGCTGTTTGGGCTGCTCAAGAAAGCTTATCCATACTGCTGCTCCTGGGCCTATACATACAGAGTAGACAGAGCAAAGAAGGTCGTGAGCAACTGTTATTAATAAGCACTATCACCCTTAGCTCACTTATATTAGTCATCGGCGTATTCAAAGGCCATGCCGCTGGTCTAGAGCCTGCGTGGCCGGGTTTACTTGGGCACGGCATACATTTGCTCGCCGCTGGTAGTTGGCTGGGTGCTTTACCCGCTTTGTTTTTTGTAATGTACGCCTCAAGCAAACAACACGCCAACGCCCCTGCGCCTAAACAAGCTGTCCAACTATTAACACGTTTCTCAATTCTAGCCCGTATTATGGTCGGCTTCATTTTACTGAGCGGTACTTTAATAGGTTACCTACAAATTGACCGTTGGGGTGAACTGTTCGCAACGGCCTATGGCCAATATTTAATGATTAAAGTATTGCTCTTCATCATAATGTTGATGATTGCTGGCATTATCCGTCAACGCTTTTTGCCACAATATAGTACTGACAAGCCCATCTCACAAGTAAATCGGGTTATCGCTATATGGGTGTTATTTGAATCATCCGTAGGCCTTATATTATTAGGCGTCGCCAATGCTATAAAAAACACCACCCCTGCTTCGCACGAAGAAATCACTATGTGGCCATTTGATTTTCGTTTTTCTTTAGAAGGCACATGGGAAGCATCACCATCTGTTCAAACACAAGTGTTTCTCGGCTTTATTCTAATTGCCTTGGCCATAGGGCTAACGACCTATCTTTTGCGTTTCAAATACAACAAAAAAATAGCTTTTATAACGGGTATTTGCTTATTGTTAACTGGAGTTACTGTTGCTCTACAGCCACTTGCGATAACTGCTTACCCAGATACCTACCGTAATTCAACGGTGCCTTACGACGCGATATCCATACGCAATGGAGCTGATATTTTTAGCCAACATTGCGCGGCTTGTCACGGTGTTGAAGGAAAAGGAGACGGCGTCCTCACAGACACACTAGATGTGATGTTAATGGACCTAAACCAGATGCATTCAGTCGGCGCCACCGCCGGCGATATGTATTGGTCCTTTACCCAAGAGCGCTTTAAAGACCCGTTCCATTCACCCATTGCGCCTTTAGATGAAGACGAAATATGGGAGCTGATCAATTACTTAAACGCGCAAACCATCAGTTACACAAGTAAGTCTTTATACACTTACATCGAGCCCCAAAAACCTTTTTTAGGTGCGCCAGATTTTTATTACTCCACCGACACGACAAGCGGTAACTTAAAAGACTTTAGAGAAGATAAAGCTATTTTACTGGTGCTCTTCTCGTGGCCTGAAGGGAAAAACCGCTTAGAAGAACTTAAGAGACACTACAAAGATATTGCTGAAACGAATACGGAAGTAATAGCTGTCGAAATAACAAAGCCAAACAACGAAGTGAAGAGCCTTAAACCCGACTACCCCTTCATTGTCGTTACTGAACAAACCGAATCCATTGTTAATACCTACACATTGTTTCGCCGCAGCTTTCTGAACAGCTCTGATTTCAGTATCAGCAGCCCTTTAAAGCACATTGAATTTATGATTGATCGATTTGGTTACCTACGTGCGCGCTGGCTTCCTGAAGCCAACACCAGTCAATGGTCTGATTTTGCACTGCTCAACAATGAGCTTAAAAAGTTAGCTGATGAACCAGAAAT
The DNA here is from genome assembly GCA_016764415.1 of Cycloclasticus sp. Lineage (GTDB taxonomy): Bacteria > Pseudomonadota > Gammaproteobacteria > Methylococcales > Cycloclasticaceae > Cycloclasticus. Next base: position 4,074 of record JAESRY010000025.1, read on the forward strand.
TTTACCGCCACCAGATGAGCACGTTCATTGAAGCGGAAAATCAACTGCAACTGACTTAGCAAATAATACAACGCATGCTGTATTGTCTATTTTATTCGAAAAGACAACAGCACTTTCTCAAATCAAGAAATCAAGGGCGTAAATACGTTAAGTGGAAATAACACCAGTTTGGGGTTAGTGCTGGTCTGAGGTTTAAATCCTCTCTCCCCGACCAAACTTCACTATACATCTAGTTAGTTCAAAACTTTCATTTTTAAATTTTCAATATGGCCGATTTTAAGTGATCAGGCATTACTGTTGCAACTTCATGAAATCATATTTGTTACTTTAGTGCATATTTTGAAAACTTTAACCATGCACCCTAAGTTACCTGCTTATTATTTTCGTTGAAATGTTGTAATTTTTGCAATCTAGACTATATATAAAGCTAGTTATTAAAACAATGCATAGCAAAGGAATAAGTGAATGCGGATGTCTTTTTGGAAAAAACGTAGTAATGATGATGAGCTTGATGGGTTAAAAAAGGATGTCGAAAACCTCACGCAAGAAAACAGCCAGTTAAAGGAGCAGTTAGCGGCTCAGGCGGGGCAATTACAGCAAGCTGCGTCTAATTCGGATAGTGATGAGTTAGTCTTAGCTAAAGGTATCTTTAGCAACATGGAAAGCTTTTCATTGTTTGTGATGGAGGTTCAGCAATCCCTATTATCTGTCTCTCAAGCTCTTCAAGATGAGAAGGTTAATATGGCTCGCGCGGCTGAGGTGTCTAATGAAAGCAGTGAGTCCATGGAACAAATTTCCTCTGCTCTTATAAATATGTCGGGTGATACGGTTGCTACGTCTAAAACGGTGGAAGGATTGAGCCAACGGGCGGAAGAAATTGGTGGCATTGTTAATTTAATCAAAAATATTTCAAATCAAACAAACTTATTGGCATTAAACGCTGCTATTGAGGCAGCCCGTGCCGGCGAAATGGGGCGTGGTTTTGCTGTTGTTGCCGACGAGGTGCGCTCATTAGCTAAACGAGCAGGTGATGCAACGAATGAGATTGAGAGTTTGGTTGCTGCAATTCAAGTAGAAACTTTACAGGCCAGTAAACAAATAGAGGTGGTAGCGATTAGTTCGGAAAACTTTAGCAAAGTAGGTGCAGATGCTAAAATCCAGATGGATGAGATGATTGCTATTTCTAATGGCATGGAAAGTGTTATTAATCAAAGTGCTCTTAAAAGTTTCTTGGAAGTTGTGAAGGTTGACCATTTACTATGGAAATTAGAGGTTTATAAAGTATTTATGGGAGTCTCTAGTAAGGTGCCGAGTGATTTTGCTGATCACACGTCATGTCGCTTGGGGCAGTGGTATTATCAAGGTGAAGGTAACCGTAATTTCTCTAAGCTTACTGGTTATAGAGCCATTGAATCGAGTCATAAAGAAGTTCATCAGTCAGGGCTTTCAGCCCTTACTAAATTGCAATCCGGTAATGGGGCTGCAGCATTAGGTGATTTAAATAAAATGGAGTCTGCTAGCATGGAAGTATTGCAAGCACTGACAGCACTGGGTTTGTCCATATAAAATAGTTAGTTGCGAAAATTTGAACTTTTTTTAGCCTTCATGCCAAAGAGTCACGTTAACTAGCTTTTGGAGGTGTGTTATGGGTACTACAGTAGAACGTCATACTCATGTTCATTTGGATGAAGGTGTTACTTGTTTATGGGAAAATCACCATAAAGTAAATATTGAATACGCTAAATATGCAGGATTTGCCTTATTGGCATTAGGCGTTATCGGTATACCTTATGCAGGAGAATCATTTTTATTCTTTAATCTAACGGTACTACAAAACACGGGCCATTTGGTGACGGGCATGTTCCTAGTCGGGACGGTGATGGTGTTTGATAGTTCTTATGCACGGCTTGCTAATCAAATTGTAGGGCCAATGTGCATAATAATAGCTGCTTATGGTTTATCAAATATGACACCAGTAACAGCAATGTTGAATTTAAGTACGCCTGAAATCTTGTTTTATTTGATTTTTGGAGTGTTGACATCCTACATCGGTTGGGGCACTGATTTGTCACACTTAAAACATTGGTGGCCTTAATAGGAGCAGTACAGTAGTGAAATTAGATCCCTTGTTTATCAAGGGATTTTTTTAGCATGGCCAAAATGTCCCCCTTTGATTTTAGTAACGTTTCAATGTCATTACTGAATTTCTGGTGTTTAGAAGAGATGTTTTGTATATCGTTTTCTCTTAATGATATTTCAAGTTGTTTGGATGAAATTTTAAGTAACGGTGTGCCGCAATATGCAGCTGAACCATGCACTTTGTGAACCGCTTCAGCTGCTTCACTTATGCTTTCTTGTTGAATCAATTGAGAAATGGTGCCATTTTGTTTGTGTAATTCTGAAAAAAACTTCTGGAACATAATAAGCATCAAAGCATGATCTGCGTTCATGCTAACCTTCGCTAGTTCGTAATCAAACGATTTGTTTGAGATGGCTGAGTTACTATCCTTAGCTAAGGGTACGAAAGGTTGAGTATCGTAATCGTGCTCATATAACAGCTGCTCAACTAATGAGAAGAAGCGATTTTGGTCAATGGGTTTAATTAGATAGCCATCAAAAGAACTAATGTGGCTAGCCTGTTCCTCTCCTGAGGTGATGTGTGCGGTAATGGCTACAGCAGGTGTTTTATAGTTCGGGTTTTGGGGTTGGTTTCTAATCTCAAATAGCGCCTCATTACCCATCTTAACAGGCATTCTCAAGTCCAATAACATGAGGTCAAATGTTTGTTGCTCTGCGATATCTATGGCTTGTTGGCCATCGTTAACACAGGTTACTTCAGCATGTTGTCTTTCAAGTAAGTTACTGAGTAATAAGCGGTTAATTTCATTATCATCAGCAACTAATATTTTTTTAGCGGTTAAATCTGGCAGTGTTGTGTCATCAGCGACAGGCATATCAATGGCGCTATAGCTGTCTTTAACCTCAGTGAATGGCAGCGTAAAAGAAAATGTAGAACCTTCTCCCAAAGTGCTTTTGACTTTAATCTCACCCTGCAGAGCATTCAAAATTTGCTGGGTAATCACTAACCCTAGCCCTGTGCCTTGGTCGCTGGTCGCATGGTCTAGTTGAGAGTATTCTTTAAATAACAGCTTTATATTTTCTTCACTAATTCCAATACCCAGATCGATAATACTTACTTCAAGTAGGTTTTTTTGTGTTGGCTTAACGTTTAACGTAATGGTAACGGTAGAATTTCGGCTAAACTTAATGGCGTTACCCACCAGATTGGTTAAAATTTGGACGAATTTAATGCAGTCTTGATTGATGAATTCAGGGGCATTGGTATCGTGTTGGTAGTCCAGTGTTACACCATTGTTCTCAGCCTGAGGGGATAAAAGCATTAATGCATCTTGTACGGTTTGTTTTAACTGAAAATCACTTTTATTGATGACTATTTTGCCGGCTCCAAGTTGAGCGAAATCGAGTACTTCGTTAATGATGACGTTTAAGTTTTTTGATGATAAGTATGAGGCGTTTATTAACTTAGTTTGTTCATTATCAAGTTGGGTTTTTTTAATGATTTCGAGGAAACCAATGATGCCATTTAGAGGCGTTCGAATCTCATGGCTAATATGGGAAATAAAACGAGACTTTGCGTCAGCCGCTTTTACGATGGCACCTTGTGCTTCAAAAAGCTTATCATTTTGTAATCGGAGTTCCTGAGTGGCCTCATGAACTCTTTTTGCCATAATTTCCTGATGTTCGGTGATCTGGCGTGCCATTTCACGAATACCCTTGTCAAGCGTCGCTATTTCATCTTGATTAGTAGGGTAAGCGGCAGATGGCTTGTAGTTGCCTTCACTAATGTCGTTAACATCAGTGGTTAATTTGAGGATGGGCCTGCTGATGGCTGCACTGATGAATTTAGCGATAATGCCAATGAGTAGTAGCAACAGTATGGTGATATAGACTGTATTGAATAAAATATCTAACTGACGTTGCTTAATGGCCTCGTATGACAAGGTTAACTCTACATAACCAATTGTTTCTTTTTGTTGCCCCGTTTGCCCAACGAGTAGGCTGTCAAAATCATCTGTTTGAATAAATGATTTCAGCTCGATAGGTTTTATAATTTTTTTATCAGGGTTTAAAATAAAATAAGGCGTGGCAATATTACTCTTCACTTGCGATAGTGTTGCACCCTCGTTATTGATAATGCTAATGGAGATAACATCGGGTTCATTAATAACAGCGTTAATAATGGCTCCTATCGTTTCTATATCACCAGAGTAAA
>JAESRY010000181.1 GCA_016764415.1 Cycloclasticus sp.
GTACTCGCCACCAAGAGCAATAATTTCTTCACGGATTTTCTCAACCATACTCACCAGGCGAAATGTACCTACGTGTGGTTTGCTAATATGAAGAATTTCTTTCGGGGCACCTGCTTTAACGAACTCCTGCAAGACCTTTACACCTAGATGCCGAGGGTCTTTGATTTGCGTGTGTAATTTACCGTCGGAGAACGTACCTGCGCCGCCTTCACCAAACTGCACGTTCGATTCAGGGTTTAATTTGTGTTCACGCCATAGCGCCCATGTGTCTTTTGTACGCTGCTTAACTTCCTGACCGCGCTCTAAAATGATGGGTTTAAACCCCATCTGCGCGAGCAATAGAGCTGCCATAAAACCACAGGGGCCTGTTCCAATAACGATTGGACGCGTTTTAAGGTTAGCGGGCGCACGAGCGACAACTTTATATGCAGTATCCGGTGTCGATTTAATGTGTACATTATCTTCAAAGCGCAACAACAACTGCGCCTCGTCAATCACGTCTACATCCAGCGAATAAACTACCTTAATCGCACTGCGTTTTCGCGCATCGTGGGCAAGACGGGCAATCTTGTAACCACGAATCTGTGCTGATGTGATCTGTAAGCGACTGAGAATGGTCGACTGTATTTCATCTGAAGAATGATCGAGAGGCAGTCTTATGTCAGTAAGTCGTATCATAGAAGTATTAAGGTCGGACTCAATTTATTTTATAGTTGGGGGGTCAAATATCCCTATATCGTTCTTGAAATCATGCGCTATTTTAGAATTAGCGCCTCCTTTTCTGGGAAAATAAAAGAAGTGAACGCCCTCGCGGCGGTAAACTTTAGAACCCACCACCAAACTGTTCAGCATATTGCGCCTTCACATCATCCAACGTAACCGAATGATTTTGCGTACCCGCATGGGCAATTTTAATAGCGCCCATTAAACCGGCAATCCGACCTGTTACTTCCCAATCCAGTCCGTTCATCAGGCCATACAGCAAACCACCGCGGTAAGCGTCGCCACAGCCGGTTGGGTCTACTAGCTCTGTTGCTTTTGCTGGTGGAATTTCAAAGCGCTTATCTTTGGTATAAATTAAAGAACCTTCCGCGCCTTTGGTAATGATAAGTGCCTCTACTTGCTCTGCAATTTCATGCGGAGATAGGCCGGTGGTTTTTTGAAGCATGGCCGCTTCGTAGTCGTTTAAGGTAATCCACGTGGCCTGTGCAATAAACGTTTTAAGCTCTTCTGCATTAAACATCGGCATGCCTTGGCCAGGATCAAAAACAAACGGAATATCGGCTTCTACAAATTGTTCTGCGTGTTCTATCATGCCCGCTTTACCGTCGGGCGATACAATGCCAATTTTAATGCCGGCATCTATTGGCACTTTATTTAATTCTGAACGCCCCATTGCGCCAGGGTGAAAGGCAGTAATTTGATTATCGTCTTCATCTGTTGTGATATACGCTTGGCCAGTAAAATCATCACTCAGTTCTTTTAGGTATTGTTGGCTAACGCCTTTTTCACTCATCCAATCGGCATACGGCCCAAAGTCTTTACCAACCGTTGCCATAGGCAAGGCTGTTTCGCCTAATAGGTGTAAGTTATAAGCAATGTTCCCCGCGCAGCCGCCAAATTCACGGCGTAGTTCTGGTACAAAGAATGACACATTCAACATATGYACTTTGTCTGGCAATATGTGATTTTTAAATTTATCTTGAAACACCATGATGGTGTCGAACGCCATTGAACCACAAATAAGTGCACTCATATCTAAGCCTCTTTCCTTTTCCATACCACATCTAATTGTTTAACTGCTTTCACATCGTCTAAACGTCGAACAGGCAAGTTATACGGCGCTCCTTTTAATAACTGCGCATCGGTTTTTGCTTCGTCTAAAATTTTGGCCATCGTATCAATGAAATCATCCAGCGTTTCTTTGGCTTCTGTTTCCGTTGGTTCGATTAATAAGCACTCAGGAATCAACAACGGGAAATACGTAGTGGGCGCGTGAAAGTCATAATCCAGCAAACGCTTGGCAATATCCATGGCTGTTACATTTAGCTCTTTAGCTTGTTTTTTAAGCGTGAGAATAAATTCATGTGTGGCTCGACGCTCTGGGTAAGCTGCATCGTAGCCCACTTCCATTAGACGTTTGAGCATGTAATTAGCATTTAGCGTTGCAAAGTCTGCGACGCGCGACATGCCCTCTCGGCCCARCATTYTTGCGTAAATATACGCCCGCAATAAAACACCCGCATTACCSGCAAAWGCCGACATTCTGCCGATTGTTTTTGGGCAATCGTTTTCATCTAATAAAACGTATTGCTCGTCTTTTTTACCCACAATTGGAACTGGTAAATAAGGCTTTAAGCGCTTACTAACGCCCACAGGGCCAGCACCCGGCCCACCACCACCGTGCGGCGTTGAGAAGGTTTTATGYAAGTTCATGTGAATCACGTCAAACCCCATATCACCCGGGCGAACYTTGCCTAAAATGGCATTTAGGTTCGCACCRTCGTAATACAACAAACCACCRGCATCRTGMACTAACTTGGCTATTTCTTTAATCTTGCGATCAAACACACCCARGGTACTMGGGTTTGTGAGCATAATMCCTGCTGTTTGCGGGCCTAATGCCTCAATAAGCGCTTCGATATCRACATCSCCATTTTTACCGGTTGGKATTTCACGCACTTTATAGCCRCACATCACAGCAGACGCTGGRTTTGTRCCRTGCGCCGCATCTGGAACTAGTATTTCATTCCGTGCGGTRTCRTTGCGAYCATCATGATARGCCTTAATCATCGCTACACCRGCAAATTCGCCTTGYGCRCCCGCTGCKGGTGATAACGAYACRGCYTGCATGCCGGTAACSTCTTTCAGCATACCTTGAAGCTCATACATACAYTCTAAGAARCCTTGCCCGTGYAAGCTTGGCCCAAGYGGGTGACGSCCGGTAAAYTCYGGCAARCTCGCTAAGGTATTACATGCACGYGGGTTGTACTTCATGGTGCACGAACCCAATGGATARAAGTGCGTATCAATCGAAAAGTTCTTTTGCGATAARCGCGTAAAATGGCGAACCACCTGCATTTCTGACACTTCTGGCAAGCTAGGTTTTGACGACCTTAGGGCATCAGCCGGCAGTGTAGATAATGCATCRATGTCTGCAGGTAGCTGCGCATGAGATGCACGGCCTCGGTGTGATTGCTCAAATATTAGCATGCAAATAAGTCTCTTTTATTTTAGTGTCGCTAATGCYGCTTCGTAATCTGGCTCGTCAGCAATTTCACCCACCAATTCTGAGCTCAAKACTTTGTTGTTTTCATCAAGGGTAATGAGTGCGCGAGCAGTGATGCCTTTAAGTGGGCCATCATCAATCAATACGCCATAATCTTTTGCAAAAGCACGGCTACGCATAATAGATAATGGCACAACATTTTCTAAGCCTTCGTCACCACAAAAACGYGACATCGCGAACGGTAAATCAGCCGCAACAATTAAGATAACCGTATCAGGGTGATTTTTAGCATGGTCGTTAAACTTCTTAGTAGATAGCTGACATACCGGGGTATCTAGACTCGGTACAATGCTGATGAGCTTTTTCTTGCCCGCGTAATCAGCTAATGACACATCAGCTAACTCTTTTGTTGTTAAGCAAAAATCTGGTGCTTGAGTGCCAACAGCAGGCACATCGCCATTAGTGTGAATTTCGTTACCTTGTAAAGTAATAGTCGYCATGRTTCTCTCCNTATGAATTTAATAAATTATCGAGCACGTTTGCAAATTGCTCGATGTCTTTTTCTGTGCGGGTTTCTGTCGCACAAACCAGTATTGCATGTCCTAACTCAGGATACGCTATCGAAACATCGTAACCACCAAGTATATGGTGCTCCTTCGCCAACTGATCAATCAACTGTTTTGTATCAGCCGTTACTTGAATAACACATTCATGAAAGGTTGGAGCACTAAATACAGCCRYYACACCGTTAATRCTGGTTAAACGTTCGCRYAATAACTGCGTATTTTTGTGCGAATTTAACGCCACTTTTTTAAGCCCTTCTGGGCCTAATAACGACATATATATAGTGGCTGCTGTTACCAACAAACCCTGATTGGTGCAAATATTAGACGTCGCCTTTGAGCGCCTGATATGTTGCTCACGCGCTTGCAGTGTTAAGGTAAAACCTTCTTTCCCGTCTAAATCGGTTGTGCGGCCAATGATCCGCCCTGGCATTTGCCTTACGTGCTGTTGTTTGCAACACATAAAACCAAAATACGGSCCACCTGATGCTAACGGCACACCTAATGGCTGCCCTTCACCACARACRATATCCACACCRTTCTCAGCCCACTCACCCGGTGGTTTTAATAACGCCATCGCCATTGGGTTAACCACGGCAACAGATAACGCTTTATTRCTCTGTGCCCATGCYGTTAAAGCATCGACATTTTCCAGCACACCAAAAAAGTTAGGCTGTGGAATCACCAGCGCGGCAAAATCTTCACCGGTGAATTGTTCCAGTGCCGTTAAATCTGTTTGCCCCGTTGCAGCATCAAATGGCACATCAACCAATTCAATGTCCTGATTTTTTACAATCGCCTGTGTTACCGAACGGTAAACCGGGTTTATGCTCAACGGCATTAAAATTTTGCGAGATTTGGATTTTTTATTCGCCCGAACCGCCATTAATACTGCTTCAGCCAAGGCTGATGCGCCATCGTATAGCGACGCATTGGATATATCCATAGCCATCAAGCTTGCCATCATCGTTTGATATTCATACAACAACTGCAAAGTACCTTGCGACGCTTCTGCTTGGTACGGCGTATACGCGCTGTAAAATTCGCCGCGTGTTGTTAGCTCCCACACCGCTGCAGGAATATGGTGCTCATACGCACCGGCACCCAAAAAACATAGGGGTAAGCCGTCTTGCGCTGCGCGTTCGTGCAACAAGCGCGTCACTTCCATTTCATTCATGCCTAGTGGAATTTTATCCAGCTCACCACACCGCAAGTTGTCTGGAATCTCATCAAACAAATCATCAATGCTATCTACGCCAATAGTGGCAAGCATTTTAGAAACATCGTGTTCTGAATGGGGTATAAAAGGCATATTTTTTCTACTCGTCTTCCGTCAGGTTTTGGTACCCTTGGGCGTCTAATAAATCATTTAATTCACTGCTATCCGTCGGCTTAATAAGAAATATCCAGCCATCCTCATAGGCAGAATCGTTAATCGCCTCTGGCCCGTCTTCAAGCGCTTCATTCACCGCAATAATTTCACCTGACACTGGGCTGTAAATGTCTGATGCCGCCTTAACAGATTCAACAACGCTGCATTCGTCGCCTTTATCAACGTTAGCACCAACTTCTGGCAATTCAACAAACACTAAATCACCTAGTAGCTTTTGAGCGTGGTCGGAGATACCAACACGTACATTGCCGTCGGCTTCTAATAAAGCCCACTCATGTGAGTCAGCGTACTTTCTATCATCAGGTGTATTTGACATGGTTTTTCCTTTTCTTAGAGTTCAATTTGTACTGCGCCTTGACGCACAAAACACGGCTTAACCACCCGTGCATTTTTTAATTTTCCGCGAATGTCGATTTTACAGGTTTCGCCAATATTTGCAGGCACACGTGCCAGTGCGATGGAACGCTCCATTGTGGGCGAATAACCGCCGCTGGTAATTTCACCTGTTGAACCGTCATTCAACACCACCGTTTGATGACCGCGTAACACGCCTTTGTCTTCCAGCAACAAGCCAACAAATTTTTGATTTGTTGTTTGTTGTTTAATTTTTTGTAACGATGACTTACCGATAAAATCACGCTCTGATGGTTCCCATGCAATCGTCCACGCCAAGCCAGACTCCAACGGATGCTTCGTTTCATCCATATCTTGGCCATATAAGTTCATCCCTGCTTCTAGCCTTAACGTATCACGCGCACCCAGACCGCAAGGTTTAACGCCCACTTCAAGCAACTGCTTCCAAAAGCCGACCGCTTTGTCTTCTGGCAACATAATTTCAAAACCGTCTTCACCGGTATAACCCGTTCGCCCAACAAACCATTCGCCATACCAACACGCACTAAAGGGTTTAATTTCTGCCGCCGACAAACCCAAACGCTCTGGCAATAATGGGCACACTTTTTGGCGTGCCTTTGGCCCTTGCACGGCAATCATCGCCAGCGTTGGTTTTTCGTTAATTTCAACATCAAAGTTTTCTGCCTGTTTTTCTAACCACGCTATATCTTTATCACGGGTTGAGGCATTCACCACCAAACGGTAGTTTTCCTCATCTAAAAAATACACGATAAGGTCATCAATAATGCCGCCCGTTTCATTCAGCATACAACTGTATAAGGCTTTACCTTGGCGCGTTAGTTTGGCCACATCGTTCGCCAGCAAATGCTGCAAGTACGATTTTGCTTGTGCACCGTTCACATCCACTACCGTCATATGCGACACATCAAACATGCCAACACCGGTTCTCACATCATGGTGTTCATCAATCTGCGAGCCATAATTGACGGGCATATCCCAACCGCCAAAATCCACCATACGCGCGCCAAGTTCACGGTGAGTAGCATTTAATTTCGTTTTTTTGGTCATAGCCATTCTCAAATAAAAAAAGGGGCGGCACGCGAAAACCACATGCCGCCCCTCTGTCCAAAACCTGAAAGTTTAAGGGGCCGTATTATTTAGCGCCCTCTTTCCTCTTCGGTGGGCTAAATATAACGCTTAGCCGCTCTCCAGAGCCAACTGACTATTCAATGAATAATCTCTCTTATGGTCCATTTGCCTGAGCGATTCCGGACGGATTGCGCCTTCGGCGTCGGCGTCGGTTAAAACCGAGCTCTCCCAAAAGAGATAATTTGATCCAACATTGTACCGCGACCCGCCAACCATTTCCATCAACACGAGTAATTCAATCGCTTCGTTATACTTCCTTTGCCGACTCCAAAAAATAGTGTTACTGTTTAAAACAACTTCAGGATTTTTTCATTCAGCTAGGAACCTTAAACAATGAAATTCAACCAAGACATTATTGACGAACTCAACATCCTTATTCAATACGACCTAAGTAATACGGAACAAGGCATTAAAATTCACGGAGATGCCGAATCAGCTGTTATCAATGCCACCTCGCGATTATTTAAAAAAGGCTTAATTGATAAAGAAGACGGTGGTTATTTAACCGCTATGGGTCGTATTGCCTCAGAGCACGCAGCCGGCTTGACTGGACTTTTACTAAAAAGCGGCTAGCATGCAATTTATCCTATATTGGATACTTACTTAACTACATAGAGGAAACATTATGTCAGCCGAACTTTATTACCTTGCCGCCACCGCTCTTTTAACAGCAGTTATATGGGTGCCGTACGCACTTAACTACATTATTGTTGGCGGCCTTTTGAACGCTGTTGGTCCACACGCTGATGTTGAAAATATGGCGCCTTGGGCTATACGCATGAAAAAAGCACATGCTAATGCCATTGAAAATTTAGTGGTGTTTGCAGCGCTTGTACTCGTTGTTCAAGCAGCAGGCGCTAATAACGAAACAACCGCGCTAGCATGCATGGTGTTTTTCTATGCACGCGTTGCCCACTTGGTTTTACAAACACTAGGAGTGCCTTGGGTTCGCACGCTAGCTTTTGCCGCTGGCTTTGGTTGCCAAGTTATACTTGCGTTACAAGTTTTATAGTTTAATATTTCTACGCAAAAGCCGTTGCAACGTGAGTTGCAGCGGCTTTTTTATACTCGAAGAGTAAAAGCTTCACTTAATTGAGGAAATAGCGCTCCCAGTGAATTAGCTTTATATCCAAAGTGTATACAGTTCATTGAAACGGAAAAAACACCTCCGTTTAATTCAGTTTTATATCAAATTCCCATCGCATATTTACAGATTTTATTTTAATCCGCGCGGAGTTATTAATCAGCCCCATGCCGCTACTTCTCTACCCTTTGATTCAAGTTAAGCCGCAACTTCAAGAGAAACATGTAAGCCTAAACGAACAGCATAATCGACTAACATATCCAAACGGAAATCATTAATTTTACCTTGGCGCAAGGCTGAAACCCTTGGTTGTGTTGTTTCTAGCGTTTGTGCCAACGCTTTTTGCGTTTGCCTGGTTTTGTCAATTTTAGCGTTAATCTCAATCATTAAATGAGAACGTAGCTTTAAATTTTCTCGCTTAATGGGATCATCTTCTAGGGCATCCCAAACACTTTTATATGTTGTCATTAACCTATCTCCTGCATCAGTTTCTTTAAGTTAAACGGGACGCACCCTTTCAAGTTGCAAAATTTGATTAGTATTTATTCAAATAGTTGGTTAACGGCTTCGAT
>JAESRY010000026.1 GCA_016764415.1 Cycloclasticus sp.
GCTCTACCTCCTGCGTCCATGCAGTCGTAAGTTTCATTGGACAGGAAGAAGAAACTTTCCTGTTAATTCAGCTTTATAATAAAAAGGCCGCGCAATAGCGCGGCCTTTCTTTAGTTAGCAGTTACCCTGTATAACAGCATACCGGCCAACATTGAAACAACAACAATCAGCGGCTCTTCTGGACGAAAACCAATACTCGCAATAGCTGGGCCTGGGCAATATCCAATCAAACCCCAACCCATTCCAAATAGCACGGCCCCCATTAATAACTTAACATCAATTTTTAATAGTGTTGGCAAATGAAAGTCGTCATCAAATAACGGCTTGCCTTGCGCAAAAATAAACCGATAAGCCAACGTTGTCGTTATGACAGCCCCACCTAAAACAAACATTAAACTGGGGTCCCAGTTACCGGTTATATCCAAAAAATTAATAACTTTATTAGGGTCTACCATCCCAGACAAGGTAAGGCCCACACCAAAAATCAAACCCGCTAATAATGCACTTAGCACCGTTCTCATGATGCTGCCCCTAGAAACATTTTTACAAAGTAGACCGTCACAATCCCGCTAGCTAAAAAAGTCATCGTTGCTGTGATTGAGCGCAACGAAAAACGCGATATACCGCATACCCCATGGCCACTGGTACAACCGCCACCCATCGCTGTTCCAACCCCCACAATCAAACCACCTACAACCAATAGTGCTGTTGTCATATATTCACGAGGAGCAACAACGACAGGGAAAAAATAGGCATACACAAATGCCCCGCCCACAAGCCCTACCACAAAGGCTAAACGCCATAGCTTTTCTTGCCTTGAAGGGTTATTAAAAATGCCACTTACAATGCCACTAATGCCAGCAACACGGCCATTTAAATACATCAAAATACTGGCACTTATACCAATTAAAATTCCTCCGGCCAAAGCCGAGTACGGTGTAAAGTTTTCCATTTTTTCTCTTCTTTATGTCAAAAGGGTATCTGTTTCATTAAAAATGAAATCAAATCATTTGCTTAATTAAAATACTACCATGTCTGTAGTAATTAATTAAATATTAGAGTTTCATTATATATAAAAAAGCTAAACAATGTAAAATACCTAAATGGATACTAAAAGTGAAAAGTGGCACGCCCTACACGCGGAAACAGCTTCAATTAATTGGAAGGATTTAGAGCGGTTCTTTGCTAAGGGTAATTTGTTGCGAGTGGCCAGCGACCTTGACCTAGTTGATGCTGCTCTAGAAGTTTCAGATGACAACAAGGCTACCGTAGAAAAGTGGCTCGTTGAAGGGCTTCTAACAGGTGTTTCTAACGAAGAAGCAACGCTATGGTCTAAGGGCGATAGTAACTTATGGTCCGTTGTTGTACTGCCATGGATTCTGGTTCAAAACCGCAGCTAGATTTAGTGGCAAGGCACCTAATAGTTTTAAATAAGTACCTAATGTGAGACCTTTGCACGAGAACCAGTTTTCGTGAGAGCAAGGCAAAAAGAGGCGAAAAAGCGCAGTTTACAAGGTGTAAATGAGCATTTTGAGCCTGTTTTTAACGCAGCTGTCGCGTAAAATGGACTCGTGCAAAGATCTCAATGTAAGACAAATGCGACTATTGTGTTCTTATACCCAGAGGGAATAAGTTTTATTGAGGAGGCAACAAAGCATTTCTAACAATGCCCGACTTTATCTATTATGGAATTCTGGAACCAACAAACTCGGTACGGTCTTTTTCATCAGGCCGAGACTGATTCAAAAAAATACCGCTCAGATTTATTGGTAGTTTTTGTACACGGTATTTTTGGCGACCCTGCCGAAACATGGGCCCAAACCCCTTCATGGTTATCTGAGCGGGTCGGTTCTAACGTTAATATTCTAAACTTCTCATACCCCGCAGGCTTATGGCAAAATTCGAGTGTTCCTCTCGCTTCTAACGATTTAAAAACCTGCCTAGAAAGCGCTTAYTCGCATTGCCATTTCTTTATCTTCATCACGCACAGCACAGGCGGCTTAGTGGTTAAGCACATGCTGAATGAGTCGTTTAACGACATCAAAAAGCAAATAGATGACGACACCTTCTCCTTCGAACAAAGCCCCTCTTTATGGTTAAAAACACGACGAATCGTTAACATTGCTGTGCCACATCATGGCGGCGACCCCTCGTTAACTACTATTGGGCAATTCGCTTACAAATACGCCTATTTAATTGCTCGTCCATTTTTAAGCCTAGTCAGRACCTTAACCCAAGGCGCCGCCGATGTCGGTAAGAATCAGATTATCGAGGCGCTTCGGCACAATAATCCTTGGCTCGTTCAACTTCATGATGACAACGAACAGGCTATTCGATTATCCAGAGAACAGCAGTTACCTCACCCAACGTCATTTGACTTAATAGCCGGATCGGATACTGCCGTGCCCACCAACACCATCTCGGGCAAACAACTAACCTTCCGCGGAAATCACGATAGTGTCAAAATACCGGACCATAAAAATGGCCCGATCATGGATATTTTGGTTTCCCAAGTATCTGACTATTCCGGCAACAACTATTTTTTAGTCACTCATGCCTGCGCGATTATTCGTAAACTAGACACGTTAAATCAAGAATTAAATACCCAGAAGTTAATCGGCAACGCCTCTGCAGAAAATACGAATACGGGAAGTCAGCGCGCTATTTTTAATAGTATATACGAGCGACTTAGCAGCCAAAATGGTAACTTTCCGCACCAATTATTGCTGACCGGAAGCGGCGGTGCAGGCAAATCCACCGTCATGCGCGAGCTTATCAAGCAGCTATCTTTGGATTATCTGTCAAACCCCAGTCCGCAACAAATTATCCCATTTTCCATCCCTTTGCAGATGCTCTCTGGGCCAGAAGTTAAAGCTGACATGAGTTGGGATGGGCTTTGGAAATGGCATGAAGGCTGGGTTAACGAACTTTTTCCAGAACGTGGGTTCAACTCATCTAAAATCGTTTCCACATTCAACTCCCAAGCCACTTGCCTAATTTTTGATGGCCTCGATGAGTTTTTAGCCCTTCATAACGACATCAGCAGCGCACATATACAGGGCTTATTCAACGCTGCATTAAAGCGGTATCGACACAATTCCAAATTCTCTATCCTGACTGTTTGCAGAAGCAGTTTGCCTAGCGTGGAAAATTATGCAAATTCACCTAAAGACATTTACGAAGTATCGCGGCTGACGTTAGAAGAAGCAAAAAATGCATTCCCCCTATGCAATACTTGGCTCCACTACGTTCAAGATAAGCATCTACTCGACGTGGTTCTCACACCACTCATCTTATCCTCCATAGACGATATGCCCGGTATGGATGAACGACCATTAAACGCCACCCTCATTATTGGTCAATCCATTGATTCAATACTAAAAAAGAGCAGCCTCGAGGGCGCTCAATTAAGCGACGGAACCGTTGTGAATCGGGAACATTTACTGATAGCACTGATGCTTGTCGCTTGGACATTCTTCAGAAAAGCGCTAGGCGAGGTGAGCGTTAAAATGTTACAAATTGAAATTCAGGCCATCGCCCGTGAATGGACGCTTTATCTTCAAAACAATAATTTAGAAGATGAGAACGAGCACTTAAAAACCAGTTTGGCTCTATTAAATGAAGACACTTTTATTTCCGGCCTTATCCAACGCACGCTTTTTATTACCACTGGTCACAAAAAAATTCGTTTCTCTAACCGACAGTGGCACGACTACCTGATTGCTCTTTATTTTAGGCAGTGCTTAACCCTTGGTAACGTGGATGATTTTGGTGTCACCGCCTTTAACCCCGTTATTTACAGAATGGCCGGGGAATTAATGACCGACGAGGTTATTACAGAACAGATGGCGGAACGCGCTATTGAGCGTTGGCACGAAACACACAATTCGTCTATTGTTGGCGATATTTTAGCCTTCATCTCATGGACTACCGTTCCCATCGAACCAGCCGCTGTTCGAAAATTCTTATCTGAAGCGGGCAACTACAGTGAAATCACACGCATTGTATTGCTGGCTGGCTTTGGTTATAGAGGCTTAGAAGATGCGTCCAACGACCCGTCCGCTAAAGATATCCGTAGCGCATTGCTACCCATGCTTAAAATTATGGCCGATTGCGATATGTGCCCAATAGGGGATCGGATTGCCTCAAGTATTGCGTGGTGTTATCTAAAGCAGTATTCAGAAAAATTTAATATTGAAATGGTAGAGCAGCCTTGGCCAGAATTGCGCTTTAATGAGGAAGGGCAAAAACGTGCATTAAGCGCCATGTGCAAAGAAGTAAACGGCCAGTATCAGCTCAACAAATATACAAAGTCACTACAAATCGCATTTTTATCCGCCGTTAAACAAGCAGAGAGCAACCCCGCCTTGCTTATACGCTCCATGCATTATTTATATTTCTTGGTCATCGCGAAGAAATTTGGCGCACACGTTATTGAGTTAAACGAAGGGCTTGCACAATTATTAGATAAAACATCGAACTTATCGTCAAGCATCAAGGAGCAAAACACCATACCGGAACTCAATTTGATGCTCGAGTATTTCCAAACACTAGAAAACGACCTATAACCGACTGTCCCACGCTTTTTGTAAGCGCTTTTGCGAAATCGGATATTTGGTTTTAATCTGCTGCGCGAATAAAGAAATTCTAAATTCTTCCAACTGCCAACGAAATAAGTCTTGCTCAGGATTCTGTTCATTTGAAGACATTGCCTGCCAAAACTTTTTCTCAAAAAAGCGCACTTGCTCGGCTTTTTCCCAGTCTTTATGCAATTGCCCACCGGCTTTATCCAGCCGTGCCTGAATGGCTTTTAAAAACCGCGAATACAGCTGAAGTTCATCAACACCCACATAACGAATAAAGCCACTGAAGAACAAGCACGACAGCTGATTCATAATATCTGAATATAACCTTTTTTCACTTTTCCAGCCGGTCAATTCCGCCTGCACTTGTTTGTATTGTGACATCACATTGTTAAGCGCCTGAGAAAGCTCATAGCCTTGCGCATAAATTGGCGCATCATTTTGTTGCACCGCTTGTTCAAAATCGGCTTCTGTGCGTATCTCCTTATCAGCAAATACGCTAGCCATTAACTGATGAGCAAGATCATCAAAAATATCGTCCCCCACCGTACGGCTACAATGCGGATGAGCTGGCAATTGTTGATAGCTAAACGCGTCAGACGCAGTTATTGCTGATTGCTTAGCCAGTTTTTTCAACTCTTTTGAAAACTTCAGGCGGAATAAACGAATAAGCCCGTCGTGATGAACGCGTGCCGCCTCTTCTTTAGAATCTAAAATGGTTAACTCAACGCCATTTTTTGTATCCCTTAATGCAGGGAAGCCTTGTAACGCCTGTTGCTCGTGTTGAATAGTTTGTTGCTTTGGAATGTCGTCAAACTGCCAAGTCGTTGAACTAGTTGAAGTTAACGCGCTTGCAAGCGCCGACTGAAACTGTGCGCCCGCTTGTTTACTGTAGCGCCGCTTTAAGTCATTAAAATCTTTAGACGTAGCCAACAGCTTCGACTTATCACCCACAATATGGAAGACCATACGCAAATGTGGCGGTAATTTAGCCGGCTCGAAATCAGCCACCGTTACGCCACCGGTTGTTTGCTTATTCAAGCTTGATACAAGCTCATCCAATAAGCCGCCTTCGCCATATGTCATATCGCTAATACACTGTTCGGCGTGCGTGGGCACTGGCACAAATTGCTTGCGCAGTTGTTTTGGCAAACCTTTTATCAATGCCTGAACTTTTTCGGCGTACARGCCTGGCACTAGCCACTCAAACGGGCCAGACGTTAGTTGATTTAGTTGCGCCAAAGGAATGCTGGCAGTAACCCCGTCGTCTTCATGACCCGGTTCAAAGCGATAGCTGAGCGACACCGGAACACCATTAATCAACCGCGTATCGGGGAATTGATCCGCGTCCACCGAATTATCATTCGAAGCGACGTCCTCTAGATTTAGCTCAAGCTTATCTGCTTGCTGGTTAGTTTTTAGCCATTTGTTCAGATGCATCAAACTGCAAACGTGACGCGGTAATTTAGCGTCATAGAAATCAAATAGCGCTTGCTCATCCACCAGCAAATCTACCCGCCGACCTTTTTGTTGTTCGTACTCAATGCCATCCAATAAGGCCGCATTTTTCTTAAAAAACAAAGCGTGGCACAGCATATCTCTGTCAACCAAACCACGGCGAATAAACATCTCTCGCGACTGCTCCGGTTCAGTTCGAGACAAAGGCACTTTCCGCCCTTGGCTCACAGTTAAGCCAAATAACAATATTCGCTCATATATCATCGCCTGGCCCGATTTCTTCGACCAATGCGGCTCGTAATACTGTTTTTTTATTAGGTGTGGCGCAGCCCGCTCCACCCACTCTGGCTTTATACAGCCCACCATGCGCGCGTAAACACGTGTCGTTTCAACTTGCTCTGACGCCATCACCCATTTCGGCTGTTTTTTAAATAAGGTAGATGATGGGTGAATATAAAACTTTAAATTACGCGCACCTAAGTAATCAGCCTTATCTTGCTTTAAGCCAATACGCGTTAATAGCCCCGTTAATAACGCCTGATGTATCTCATCGTCACTGGCGTCGTCGGTATTTAATGTCAGCTTCATCTGCTTGCTAACCATGTCGCGTAGTTGCCTGCGAATGTCTTCCCAGTCTTTTATCCGCATATACGATAAAAAGTTCTCTCGGCAATACTTACGAAATTGATTATTAGATAGCGCCTGCTTTTGCGATTGAATTTCTCGCCACAGTATCAGTAATGATAAAAAATCCGAATGCTCATTCTGATACGCCTTATGTTTTTCATCCGCATACTTAGCTTTGTCCGCGGGACGCTCTCTGGGGTCTTGAATCGACAGCGCAGCCACAATGCTCAACACTTCATTCATGCAATTAAATTCATCCGCTGCTAACAACATACGACCAAATTGCGGATCAAGTGGAAAGTGCGTCAAACGTTTACCTATCTGCGTAAGCATCTCCTTATCGTCCAACGCGCCTAGTTCATGCAAACTACGCACACCACTACGAATCATCTTGTCCGACGGCGGCTCTAAAAATGGAAATTGCTCAACATCGGCTAATCGCAAGCCCTTCATTTGTAAAATAACCGACGCCAAATTGGTGCGCAAAATTTCTGGTTCAGTAAATTCTGAACGCTGATTAAAGTCGTCTTCGCTATACAAACGAATACAAATACCCGGCGCTTCCCGTCCACAACGCCCGCTACGCTGGTTTGCGCTGGCTTGTGAAATTGGCTCAATCGGCAATTGCTGAATTTTACTGCGCTGGCTAAAGCGGCTAATACGCGCCACTCCTGTATCTATAACGCAGCGTATACCCGGCACCGTAAGCGATGTTTCTGCAACATTCGTGGCCAACACGATACGAAGTTTTTTATGTGGCTTAAATATCGCCGTCTGCTCTTTACCACTCAAGCGCGAATACAGCGGCATAATATCGTAGCGCCCTCTTTGGCTTTTACTCAGCGCATCGGCCGCTTCACGAATTTCCCTCTCGCCACTCAAAAATACCAAAATATCGCCCAGTCGCGCGCTATCCAGCTCATCCACCGCGCTAACTATGCCGCTGATATAGTTTTCATCGCCTTGGCTAGAATCAACACCCACTGCTCGATAACGCATTTCAACCGGGTACGTTCGCCCCGATACATTAATAACCGGCGCGTCATTAAAGTGCTTCGAGAATCGCTCAGGATCAATCGTTGCGGAGGTAACAATCAGCTTTAAATCGGGCCGCTTAGGCAACAGCCATTTCATGTAGCCCAGCAGAAAATCAATATTTAAACTGCGCTCGTGCGCCTCATCTAAAATTAACGTGTCGTATTGGCTTAAAAACGGGTCAGACTTTATTTCAGCCAACAAAATTCCATCTGTCATCAACTTTACAAGCGTTTGCTGATTTTCCTTTCCTTGAAAACGAATTTTATACCCGACCGCCTCACCCAGCTCGGTATTCATTTCGTCGGCAATGCGTTGTGCGACACTAATAGCCGCTATCCTTCGCGGTTGTGTATGGCCAATTTGTCCTTTAAACCCACGCCCAAGCTGCAGGCAAATTTTAGGTAGCTGAGTGGTTTTCCCCGATCCCGTTTCACCACATAAAATAATAACTTGGTGCTGCTCTATTAACGCAGCTATGTCATCTTTCTTTTGGCTAATAGGTAAGTCTGGGAAGTTTAATATCGGGCAACTTGCTTGGCGCTGCTCTACACGTTTAATCGAGGCTTCAATTTTGCCTCTCAACGCAGCCAATTCTTCTGTTTGGTTTTGTTTAAGCCG
>JAESRY010000103.1 GCA_016764415.1 Cycloclasticus sp.
ACTTAAAACCAGGATGATGATGAGCGGTGCCGTCCAGATAATCGTCTCAAGCGTTGCTGAATGATGCCAATCAGGTTCGTATGTTGCGTCCTTATTCGATGCGCGATATTTCCAAGCAAACCAGATGGTGAGAAAAATAACTGGAACGATGACAATTAACATCAGCCAAGTTGAAATAGTAATAAGAAACGCTTCTTGTTTTGCAATATCGCCATACGGGTTCATAACCACCCAGTCGCAGCCGGATAGCATTAATGTACTCAAGACTAATAAGCACTTTGAGATAAACGTATTTTTAATCGAAAACAACTTTATTCCCATGTAGATTTTTTATCAGTTAGCCCAAAGTAGTTTGGCATTGCTTAATGCGAAGGAGAGAAACTATATGAAATATTATATTACATAATTTTCGTTGAAACGGCCAAACTAATGATTAAGTTATTATCATAAAACAGCCAAAGCTTGGTGCATGAATAACGAATCTAGAATATCATTAAAGACAAATGACAGAAGCTAGAGCATTGCGATGAATACAAATACAGACATTGAGCATGATGATTTGGATCCAGCTTACTCAGAGGTATTAAGGCCTCATGAAATAGTCTCGACCGTTATTATGACGCGGGTGTCAGAGTACTTTGGCTTCTTCGTTTTCGCTATAGCTTGTGCATTGGTTTTTCCCAAAGTTTTTTTCCCAAATTATGACTTGGTGACAGCCACAATCATCTCATTTTCTGTATTCTCACTCGCGTTTCTCGCCCGACCTTTTTCACGATTAGTTTTCGGCCAATTGGAAAAGCAAATGGGTCGGGGAATCAGAATTACCGTATCAGTGTTCTTGTTAGGCGCCTCTACCATTATTATTGGCTTTATTCCAGGCTATGAAGAGATTGGCATTATCGCGCCAATAGTGCTTTGTATTGCGCGTATTGGGCAGGGTATTGGTTCGGGCGGTTCTGCAGACGGTCTACCGATGATTATGATGATGAATGCAGACGAAGATA
This sequence comes from Cycloclasticus sp., assembly GCA_016764415.1. GTDB lineage: Bacteria > Pseudomonadota > Gammaproteobacteria > Methylococcales > Cycloclasticaceae > Cycloclasticus. The sequence continues at coordinate 1,005 of JAESRY010000103.1, forward strand.
AAAGGGGGCGTTATGCGATGGTTCCTCAATTAGGCGCGCCTATTGGGTTTGCTATTGCAGCTGCAATTTATTACGTGTTAACAGAGTACCTAACACCTGTGGAGTTCTTTGACTGGGGATGGCGGTTCCCTTTTATTGTTGTACTGTCATTGCAAGTGGTGGCGCTGTTTACTCGCTTACGCTTGGTTCAAACGGAAGGCTACAACAATGCAGTTAAACACCATCTTTTGCGTGCAACGCCAGCGTTAGAGGTTATAAAAGGTCATTGGCGAGATATTATTCTGGCTACTTATTTACCATTGGCTTCGTTTACGTTATTACACATAATTACTATTTTTCCACTTGGGTACATAAAAATATTTTCTGAACTATCGCCTTCGGACGTGCTATTTGTTCAAGTTATTGGTGCTGTGGTGGCGACATTAACGTGTGTTCTGTCGGGTTTTTTGTCCGATCGTTTTGGGCGTCGCCCCTTTTTGGTCATTGTTATTGTAATGGTTGGGCTTCTTAGTTTTTTTGTGAGTAGTTTGTCGAGCAATCTTTGGCCGTTTATCTTGACTGGTTTCGCGTTATTTGGATTTTGTTTTGGGCAATCAAGCAGTACATTGCCACATCGGTTCGAGAAAGAGTATCGTTACACGGCGGTATTGATCAGTACGGATTTAAGCTGGGTATTCGGAGCAGCATTCGCACCTGTTATCGCCATTAGCTTAGCTGTTTGGTTTGGACTTGAGTTTGCTGGCTATTACTTGCTATCTGGCGTGCTTGCTACACTGTTTGCGCTTTATCTCGCGAAGCCGAAGTCTTTTACTGATGACTGATTTTTAAAACAGGCTATACAAAGCGTTTATTTGAGCCATACGATTTTAACGACTTAAAACATAGCTTATCCATCAATAATAAAGCAACGATTCCTTTTGCTGCGTGTAAAATAAAAATTTTGGTTGATAGAAGTATTCTATTAGGTTCATTTAAGAGAGATGGTGACCCTAATCGATTATAAAACTTGGAGAGAAGTAAAATGAAAATTGGTGTGCCAAAAGAAATACAAGATGGTGAGAAACGCGTTGCGTTAACACCTGATGTAGCAACTCAAATAATGAAACTCGGCTTCGATGTTGCGATGGAAGCCTGCGCGGGCAAAGCCGCTAATTTTGATGACGAGCTGTACAGTAATATTGGTGTTGAGATAATTGAAGACCCACAAACGTTGTGGACGTCATCAGATATTTTAATCATGGTTCGCCCACCTAAACAACACCCTGAGCTTGGGTTCTATGGCATTGAGCTACTCAAGGAGCACCAGACGTTGATTAGTTTTTTGTATCCAGCGCAAAATGAGGAGATGCTGAAAGAGCTCGCTGCTCGCGGAGTAACCGCACTAGCAATGGACAGTATTCCACGTATTTCACGTGCTCAAAAGATGGATGCCTTAAGCTCAATGGCAAACATTGCCGGTTACCGCGCAATTATTGAGGCCGCCCAACATTTTGGGCGTTTCTTTACGGGGCAAATTACCGCCGCTGGGAAAATACCACCGGCTAAAGTTCTTGTTATTGGTGCGGGTGTTGCCGGCTTGTCTGCGATTGGTACTGCTAAAAGCATGGGTGCGATTGTACGTGCCTTTGATACTCGTCCTGAAGTGAAAGAACAAGTGGAAAGCATGGATGCTGAGTTCCTAATGCTTGAATTTAATGAGGAAGATGGTTCAGGTGAAGGCGGTTATGCCAAAACCATGAGCCCTGAGTTCATCAAAGCAGAGATGGATTTGTTTGCCTCTCAAGCAGCTGAGGTTGATATTATTGTTACCACTGCCTTGATCCCAGGCAGACCGGCACCGGAGTTAATTACCGAGCGCATGGTTGCTAATATGAAACCCGGTAGTGTGATTGTTGACTTGGCTGCCGAAGCGGGAGGTAACTGCAAGCTGACGGAAGAGAATAAAGTAGTCGTTAAACACGGTGTTACCTTAATTGGATATACCAACCTACCCAGCCGGCTTGCTGCACAATCTAGCCAACTGTATGCAACAAATTTACGTCATTTGTTAACCGATTTGTGCCCTGAAAAAGACGGCACCATTGACGTCAACATGGACGATGAAGTAATTCGTGGTGCAACCGTAGTGAAAGAAGGCCATATTACGTGGCCACCACCTGCACCTGTTATTTCTAGAGCACCCAAGGCAGACATTGGTATTAAAGCTGATGCGCAAGTGGTTGAAGAAGAAAAGAAAGCGCACCCGTTTGCATTTTTAATTCCTCTTGTTGTGTGCGCCCTGGCACTGTTTGGCTTAGGCAGTGTGGCTCCAGCTGCGTTTATTGGTCACTTAACGGTATTTACCCTGTCGTGTTTTATTGGTTACATGGTCATATGGGGTGTTTCACACTCATTGCATACCCCGTTAATGAGCCTGACGAATGCGATTAGTAGCATCATTGTGATTGGCGCAATAATTCAAATATCAAGTGACAGCCCGCTCGTGATTGCCTTAGCAACCTTGTCTGTCTTTATTGCCAGTATCAATATTGTCGGTGGTTTTGCGGTTACCCAGCGCATGCTGCGGATGTTTAGGAAATAAGGATAATTATTATGAGTTCAGGTGTAATTACAGCTTCATATATTGGTGCGAGCGCACTGTTCATTTTGGCCCTGGCGGGTTTAAGTCATCAGGAAACAGCACGTCGTGGTAATTTCTACGGGATGTTAGGCATGGGCATTGCGCTGGTGGTGACTATCTTCGGTGTGGTTACCGATAACCATGAGTTTTTAATCGCTGGGGTTGTTGTCGGTGGTTATATTGGTTGGGTTTTGGCAAAACGTGTTGAGATGACCCATATGCCAGAGTTGGTCGCTATGCTTCACAGCATGGTCGGTTTGGCGGCGGTGTTTGTCGGTTATGCCAACGCATTAGATCATTCTGCAACAATGATAGGCATTGAAAAAACGATTCATGATGTTGAGACCTATATTGGTATTTTAATTGGTGCAATCACCCTTTCTGGTTCGATTGCTGCGTATTTAAAACTGAGTGCAAAAATCAGTGGTAGGCCATTGCAGTTACCGGGGCGGCATTTATTTAACCTAGGGTTATTGATTGCGGCTATTTGGTTAGCATTTTTATACGTAGATCAATCCGCTGCCGGTGGTGGTTTGAGTATCTTAATACTGATGACAATTATTGCGTTGATGTTTGGTGTGCACATGGTGATCGCTATTGGTGGCGCAGATATGCCCGTGGTTGTTTCTATGTTGAACAGCTACTCTGGTTGGGCTGCAGCAGCAATGGGTTTTATGCTGGGCAACGATCTGTTGATTGTGGTTGGCGCACTCGTCGGCAGCAGTGGCGCGATTCTTAGTTACATTATGTGTAAGGCGATGAACCGCAAATTTGTGAACGTGATCTTAGGCGGTTTGGGTTCCAAGTCAACATCAGCAGGCCCTGCTGGCGCCACAGGTGATGTTGGTGATGTCAGTCAAATTCAGCCTGAAGAAGCAGCGCATTTGTTGGAAAGTGCAAAAGAAGTAATGATTATCCCAGGCTACGGTATGGCGGTGGCGCAAGCGCAACATATTGTGTATGAAATAACCAAGAAGCTACGCGACAAGGGTGTCAATGTACGTTTTGGCATCCATCCGGTTGCTGGTCGTATGCCAGGTCATATGAATGTGTTATTGGCAGAAGCAAAAGTGCCTTATGACATTGTGTATGAAATGGATGAAGTGAACCCTGACTTCCCCAATGTGGACGTGTCGGTGGTGATTGGGGCCAATGATATTGTGAACCCTGCAGCACAAGATGTAGCAGACAGCCCTATTGCGGGCATGCCGGTATTAGAACCGTGGAAGGGCAAGACCACTATCGTACTGAAACGTGGCATGAGTGCAGGGTATGCCGGTGTTGATAACCCGCTTTTCTATAAAGAAAACACGCGGATGTTATTTGGTGATGCAAAAGACAGCGTAGATGAGGTGTTGAAGTTTCTGAATAAGTAACTCTGAGTTGCTTAGCATTATTATTGGGCCCCTTATCGCTATTAGCTTAGCTGTTTGGTTCGGGCTTGAGTTTTCAGGTTATTACTTGCTATCGGGTGTGCTTGCTACATTGTTCGCGCTTTATATCGCGAAGCCGAAAGTCTTTTACTGATGATTTAGCATTGACTTAGACATTAAGCATAACTATTATATTAAAATATAATTATTCCTAACTAATTTTCTTGCATGCCTAAACACGCCGCTATTTTATTATTAGTACTCAGTATATTGAGTTACAGCAGTGTGTGGGCGATGCACAGTCATGAGGATATTGTTGGTCATCAGCAAAGCGTGTCACACTTAGGTGATTCGCAAAGTAACGAGTCAACGCATCAGTTAGATGACGATCATTGTTGTCATGCTAGCGTTCACTTATTAGGGTTGATAAATACTAGCTTTAGCACCCTATCTCCTGTCGTTCACACAGCTCAGGCTAATTATCACTTCTACCTTTTTTCATACCATAACAGCCCACCTCAGCGTCCCCCGCTCGTTTAATTCCTAAAAATTATCGGCCATTGCCGGTTATCAAACACGGGTAAGCATCACTCGTGTTCGTTCTATTTTTATAGGAATTACAATGAAATTTTTCAACACGATCACTCTTTTATTGAGTGCGTTGTTATTGCCATTTGTGGCAAGCGCAACTGAACATGCCAACATAGCCACTTGGGTAAACCAAGTCGTTACTCAGCACCCCCGATTACAAGCGGCTATAGCTGCAACTGAAGTTGCAAAGGCTCGTGCCCGCGCCGCCGATCAACCTTTGTTTAATCCAGAAATTGAATTTGAGTATGAAAGTACTGATGTTGATACGAAAACAGCCGGTATTAGCCAAACTATCGATTGGGGTGATAAACGATCAGCGCAAACTCGCATAGCAACGTTTAGGTGGCAACACAGCATTAACGATTTGCAGTTTCAGCAACAGCAATTATCAGCCGAGGTTTTATTGGCCCTTGCACGTTATCAAGCCAGTGTCGTAGGCCAGCAAGTTGCAAGTAAGCGAATGGATTCTATGGCTACGTTTATTAGTATTGCAAAGTTACGTTATGGCGCGGGTGATTTAACAGAAGTTGATTTATCTCTTGCTCAATTGGCGAGTAGCGAAGCAAACTTTCAATTAGCCGATGCTCAGTCCGAACTGATTGCTAATAAGCAAGCACTGCTTGTGCTAATTGGAAATGACGTTGATAGCGAGTTAACGACACTGCCTTTATTTGAGAACGTACCTGATAGACCAAAACAGCCTATCCGCGACATTGATACCTTACTAGACAGCTTGCCGCAAATGAAGCTTGCGCGTGCGCAAATGGATATTGCACGTGCTGAAATAAAATTACGACAACGAGAACAGCGCCCAAACCCAACGATTGGACTTAAAACGGGGAAAGAAGGTAATGAAAGTCTAACCAATATAACGTTTTCAATGCCTTTATTTGTACGTAATAACTTCAGCGCCGAGGTTGATGCAGCTAATTCTCAACTTATTCAGCGTCAACGTGAGGCAATAGATATTCGCCGTTTGTTGGCCGCTAAACTCGAAACAGCAACACAAACATTAGCTATTAATCGTCGAGCGTGGTCGCAATGGGAATCCGTTGGTAGCAGCAGTTTATTACAACAAGAATCTTTATTGGAACGCTTATGGCGAGCCGGTGAACTCAGTACCACTGATTATTTAGTGCAGCTAAAACAATCACTTGATACACAAGCAAGCGCTATCGAGCAGAAAACACAACTTTGGCAATCTTGGACGCAGTGGCTTATTGCCTCTGGCGAAATAAACCAATGGCTAACAAACAACGACAACGTAACTGGTAACACCGCTACGCAGTCAGGCAACGGAGAATAACTATGAATATGAAAAAATCAGGACTCATYATCATGCTGTTAGTTTTATTAAACATCGGTAATAGCCATGCAGAAACCGAACACGGACATGACAATAAAGCAGCTGGTTCAGAAGAACACAGCGGGCATGACGATGCAGATAAACATGGAGACCGTCACGAAGAAGAAAATAGCGTACGACTCAATGCAGATCAAAGAAAGGCGGCAGATATTGTTATAAAAACGCTTCAATTGAGCCTTGTTGGCAGTGAAATTAGTGCGCCTGGGGAAATAACACTCAATGCTTATGCCACCAGCCAGGTCGTTTCGCGTATTAGTGCGCAAGTGGTTCAGCGTCATGCAAAATTGGGTGATGTGGTGACKAYTMRCCARCCCCTTGTTACRTTGTCYAGYGTTGACATGGCRCAAGCYCAAGGKGACYTRTTAGTCGCCACTCGTGAAYGGAACCGCGTACGAAAACTAGGCCGCAAAATTGTTTCTGGCGCTCGATACATACAAGCTAAGGTCACCCATGAGCAAGCACTCGCAAAAGTACAAGCCTATGGGATGAGTCAACAGCAAATCGACGCGATGCTAAAAGGTGGCAAAGGCGTTTTAGCCAATGGTCGCTTTCAATTGTTGGCATTGCAAAGTGGCACTGTCATACAGGATCAATTTACTTTAGGTGAACTGGTTGAACCGGGCCGTAGGTTATTTGAAATCAGTGACGAAACATCACTGTGGGTAAACGCACGTTTAACAGCCAAGCAAGCTTCTAGCGTTCATGTTGGCGCCGTTGCAAAAGTACTATACAACGATAGAATTTTAGACGGAAAAGTCATCCAACGTCACCATTCTCTTGATGAAAGCACACGTACTATTGGTATACGCATTGAAATCATGAACCCCAATGATTTACTCCATCCCGGTGTTTTTGTAGATACAAAAATTATGTCGAACCGTACTGAAAAAGCATTGTCTGTTCCAGTAGATGCCGTGCTTCGCAGCCCAGACGGTGACTGGATGGTCTTTGTTGAGCATGAAGATAATCAGTTCGAACCGCAAGAAGTGAAGGTTATTAGAACCAATAATGGCATCACCGTCATTGAAGGTATTAATGTGGGTGCTCGGGTCGTTATCCATGGTGCTTTCTTTTTGCAATCAGAGTTAGCGAAAGCTGGCTTTGAAATACACAACCATTAAGGCGGCACCATGTTAAATAGAATCATTGATTTAGGCATCAATAATCGCCTATTGGTCGTATTATCGTTATTAGCTACCTTAGTAGGCGGCGTGTTAATTTTGCCATCGTTAAACCTTGATGCCTTCCCAGACGTCACCAATGTACAAGTACAAATTAATACCGAGGCACGTGGGCTAGCCT
>JAESRY010000027.1 GCA_016764415.1 Cycloclasticus sp.
CCACTATTTGCAAAGTCATCAGCAACAAGCCTGACGTAAGGGGGTTGAAACGCGCCCAAGAAGCGGGGATTGAAACACAAGTTTTGGATCACACTCAATACACCAACCGTGAAGCATTTGACGACGACTTAAGAAAGCTCATCGATGAAAGCAAGCCCGATTTAGTCGTTTTAGCTGGCTTTATGCGAATTTTAAGCGACCCGTTTGTTAGCCATTACTACGGTCGACTCATTAATGTGCACCCTTCCTTACTGCCAAGCTATAAAGGCATGCATACCCATCAACGCGTGATGGATGCAGGCGAACCACTACACGGCAGTAGCGTCCATTTCGTTAACAGTGAACTTGATGGTGGCCCCATCGTACTTCAGGCACGGCTTCCCATACTGTCTAGCGATAGCGTTGAAAGCCTTGAGCTACGTATTAAAACCAAAGAGCACCTCATATACCCCACAGCCATTAGCTGGCTCGCTGAGGGCCGTATAGAACTACGGGATGATGAGGTTTTTATGGACGGTCAAAAAATGACCGGTCCTGTCGTCATGGATTATATGTAAAATAAGGTTGTGAACTCCTTACTAAAAAAGTCTCATCTGTTCTTTTTTACCCTTGCCCTTCTTTGCTTTTCCACTCAAACATTCGCCCTCACACACGTTATCCCTACATTCAAAGCCGAATACAAACTAAGCCATAATAACATCGAAATAGGCCGTGTTTCATTAACCGTCAAGCGCTTAGCTAGTGGGCAATACCAACTCAAATCATCCACCCAAACCAGCGGCTTACTTGCTTTTATTCGTGATGACGACGTAGTTGAAACCAGCCTATTTGAACTAACTAACAAACATATTCGTCCCTTAAGTTATCAGTATCAACAATCACTGGGAGATGAACAAAAAAATATTTCATTAAAATTTGACTGGCAAAAAAACACCTTACTTAATTCTTCTAAGGGGCAAGATTGGACCTTAGATATTGCAACGGGTGTTTTAGACAAGGCATTAATGCAAATTGCCTTAATGCTTGATTTAAACGATTCCAAGCAAACACTAAGCTATCAAATTGCTGATGGCGGAAAGTTGAAAACTTACGCTTTTACATCGCTAGGAACTGAGGAAATTGACATCCAAGGCAAGTCTTACAGCACAATTAAGTTAGCCAGAAAAAAAGACGATAAGCCATTAATCACCTATTATTGGTGCGCTACAGAGCTAAACAACTTACCTGTTTTACTTCGGCGTGAGAAAAAATACGGCACATTCGAAATGCGACTCATAAACGTCGTATTTGATAATTAGGCAGCCTAAAAAGTAAAAGCCTTACGCTTTAGGCAACGTAACGCCTGTTTGACCTTGATACTTCCCACCACGATCACCGTACGACGTTTCGCAGATTTCATCAGCACCCAAAAATAAAATTTGCGCTACACCTTCGTTGGCGTAAATTTTAGCGGGTAATGGCGTTGTGTTTGAAAACTCAAGCGTCACATGCCCTTCCCACTCTGGTTCTAATGGCGTTACATTCACAATAATGCCGCAACGCGCATAAGTAGACTTACCCAAACAAATGGTCAGCACGTCACGCGGGATTTTTAAATACTCAACCGTTCTCGCTAATACAAATGAGTTCGGCGGAATAATACAAACATCTGACTTAATATCTACAAAGCTATTTTTGTCGAAATTTTTGGGGTCAACGATGGCTGAATTAATGTTGGTGAAAATCTTAAATTCGTCTGAACAACGGACATCGTAACCATAACTTGATGTGCCATAGGAAATAACACGGCCTTCTGCCGAATTGCGCACTTGATGCGATTCGAACGGCTCAATCATGTTTTTCTCTTTCGCCATTCGGCGAATCCAGCTATCTGACTTAATACCCATGACTAAACCTTATTAATTAATAACAATATTTGGCATTTTACTGCTGAAATCTTTTGCCTTAACAGACAGTGAAGCGGCTAGTCGTCTAGCCATCGCTCTATACATACCAGACACTTGGCTATCAGGATCGGCAGCAACAGTTGGTACGCCGATATCTGTACTAATGCGAATAGACATGTCGAGTGGCAACGCACCTAAAAACTCAACGCCATATTCCTTCGCCATGGCCTCACCGCCACCTTGGCCAAAAATAGCTTCTTCATGCTGGCAATTTGAACAAATATGTACGCTCATATTTTCGATTAAACCCAGCACCGGAATATCTACCTTTTCAAACATCTTCATGCCTTTCTTCGCGTCAATCAACGCAATATCTTGCGGCGTTGTTACCACCACAGACCCTGTTACCGGCACTGTTTGCGCCAATGTTAGGTGAATGTCGCCCGTTCCCGGTGGCATATCAATAATTAAATAATCTAAATCGTCCCAATTGGTGTCATTCAATAACTGACCTAATGCTTGCGTTACCATAGGGCCACGTAAAATCATCGGCGTGTCTTCATCAACCAAAAAGCCTACTGACATGACTTGCAAGCCATGTCCTTCCATTGGCTCGATGGTTTTACCGTCTGGTGAACCTGGACGTCCTTTAATTCCCAACATAGTGGGTTGGCTTGGCCCGTAAATATCCGCATCTAAAATACCAACGCGCGCGCCTTCTGCAACTAAAGCCAATGCCAAATTAACAGACGTTGTTGATTTGCCCACGCCGCCTTTACCTGACGCTACTGCAATCATATTTTTCACGCCCTTCATCAACTTAATACCTTTTTGAGCCGCATGCGGTTTCACTACCCAACTGATAGTAGCTTGTGCGCTTTTAATGCCTTCAAGCTGTTGCATGTGCGTAGCAATATCACTTTCTAGCTGATCTTTAATACCGGCAGCAGGGTAGCCAAGAACAACCTCAACTCTAAGTTCACCGTTCACCAACGTTAAGTTTTTCAGTGCCTTTTTAGGCAAAATACTTTTACCCGTTAAAGGGTCTATAAACTCTTTTAAATGCTGCTCTATATCCGCTACTGACAACTCACTCATTTCTGCTCCAATTAACCGTACAATAAAACTCACCATTCTATACGTTTATTACCTTCTTTCCCAACTTTAGACTTGGACTAAAACGACCTAGTCTGCTGGCATGGCCTTATGATAGAAGCATAATATTATTGACAGCCTTACGCTATTTAGTAGTATTCATATTCGAGCTTTAACCAATTCAACTCAATATTAAGGAAAATTATGAATACCATCAAAAAAGCAGCCCTAAGCACGCTTGCTGCAGCATTTTTATTATCACTAACGCCTGCGCCCCAGAAGTCGGAAGCGACGCCTGGTGTACTGACATGAAAGCTAAGCCTAAAGCTGAGTGGACAGGCAACCAGACTGCTGACTTCGCTAAAAGCTGCATTTTTAAATAACCCGTCCATATCAAAGTCATCTAGAAAATCGCAATGTCATCGGCATTGCGCTTTTTTTATGCCGCAAATTCACTCAGTACAAGCTTCAGCGCTGTTTTGCTAATACAACACTCTCTCCCATACAGCTGCTTTTATGGGACAATACCGTCAATAAATCAAACCCTTAAAATAAAACTTGAATAATCGTGAGCCATAGCTGCTCAACTATTCAAATTACTGTCATTAATTTATGTCAAACGAAATTAGAAAGATCCTTGTTACTAGCGCATTGCCGTACGCTAATGGCCCTATCCATATTGGCCATTTAGTTGAATATATTCAAACCGATATTTGGGTTCGTTTTCAGAAGCTACGCGGACACACTTGCCACTATGTTTGCGCTGACGACGCACACGGCACGCCGATTATGCTTAGAGCGCAACAAGAAGGCATTACGCCGGAGCAATTAATAGCTGATACTTGGGCTCAACATAACGCGGATTTCGAAGATTTTAATGTTGAATTTGACAACTTTTATACCACCCATTCTGACGAAACACGCAGTTTCTCTGAACTCATTTACAATCGATTAAACGAACAGGGTTATATTGAAAAAAGAACCATTACTCAGGCTTACGACCCTGTAAAAGAAATGTTTTTGCCTGATCGCTTTATTAAAGGCGAATGCCCTAAATGTGGTGCACTTGATCAATACGGCGATAATTGCGAAGCGTGTAGCGCCACCTATTCACCCACTGACCTCATTAACCCTGTTTCAGCTATCTCTGGCGAAAAGCCTATTGATAAAGATTCCGAGCATCATTTCTTTAAACTTGGCGAATTTGAGGCCATGTTAAAAGAGTGGACTCACTCCGGTCACCTGCAAGAACAAGTCGCCAATAAGCTTAACGAATGGTTTGAAATGGGCCTGCAAGACTGGGATATTTCACGCGATGCGCCTTATTTTGGCTTTGAAATACCAAACGCGCCCGGTAAGTTCTTTTACGTTTGGTTAGACGCACCCGTTGGTTACATGGGCAGCTTCAAAAATCTTTGTGATAAAAAAGGTCTGGATTTTGACGAATATTGGGCAAAAGACAGCACCACCGAGCTGTATCACTTTATTGGCAAAGACATTGTTTATTTCCACTCGTTATTTTGGCCAGCCATGCTCACAGGGGCTGGATTTAGAACACCTACCGCGATTTTCTCACACGGTTTCTTAACCGTTAATGGTGAAAAGATGTCTAAATCGCGCGGCACATTCATCAAAGCGCGCACCTATTTAGACCACCTAAACCCTGAATATTTACGCTATTACTTTGCGGCAAAGCTTACTAACCGTGTTGAAGATATTGATCTTAATTTTGAAGACTTCAGCCAACGCGTCAATACAGACCTCGTTAATAAGGTTGTTAATATTGCGAGCCGTTGTAGCGGATTCATTAAGAAGCGTTTTGATGGCAAGCTATCAGCTGATTGCGCTGAGCCCGCGTTATTTCAAACGTTTGTTGATGCGAATAAAGACATTGCCGAGCTGTACGAGTCGCGTGAATACGGCAAAGCCATGCGTGCTATTTCTGCGCTGGCTGACAAAGCGAATCAATATATTGATGAAAAACAACCGTGGGTGGTTGCAAAACAAGACGGTAASGACGACGAATTACACGCCATTTGCAGCATGGGCATCAACTTATTYTATGTTATTGCCATGTACCTAAAACCTGTTGTACCTGAAATGGTGAGTAAAGCTGAAGCCTTTTTGAATACTGGTGAGTTCACATGGCCTGACAAATTAACGCCGCTAATCGATCACAGTATTAATAAATTCAAACCGCTCATGACCCGTGTTGATCCCGACAAGCTTGCTGCACTGATTGAGGCATCAAAAGAAAACCTAGAAAAGACACCGTCTGTAGTAAAGAAAGCGAAGCCTGCTAAAAAAATTGAAGAAGCGCCTGACATGATCGAGTTTGACGATTTCGCAAAAATTGATCTACGCGTTGCACTAATAGAAAAAGCCGAACACGTTGAAGGCGCAGACAAATTATTACGCTTAACGCTAAGCCTTGGGGACGAAAAACGACAAGTGCTTGCTGGTATAAAGTCCGCTTACGCGCCTGAAGATTTAGAAGGCCGCCTAACCGTTATGGTGGCGAACCTTAAGCCGCGTAAAATGCGCTTTGGTATATCCGAAGGCATGGTATTGGCCGCTGGCCCAGGCGGTGAAAACATCTGGATTTTATCACCCGATAGTGGCGCACAACCAGGCATGCGCATTAAATAGCAAGCCAATACGGTTGAGCACTGAGCGGGAAAGCACTATAATTACTTTTTTGAATATAAATCAATCTTAATATTCTTATTGGTTATATCGAATCGATGTTTATTGCGAATTCACGTGGTGGGCTGAAAGCAGGATATACTAGCCAAAAACCAATATTGCCTAATGTCAGAATACATACTCATTTTAGTCAGCACCATCTTAGTGAACAACTTTGTGTTGGTAAAGTTTCTCGGCTTATGCCCGTTCATGGGCGTATCGAACAAGCTAGAAACAGCTATGGGAATGGGCTTAGCCACTACATTCGTTTTGACTCTTGCGTCTATTTGCAGCTACTTAGCCAACCAATATCTACTTGCTCCACTGGGGCTTGAATATTTAAGAACAATTACCTTTATTGTCGTTATTGCCGTGGTTGTTCAATTAACGGAGGCTATCGTCCATAAAACTAGTCCTTTGTTATATCAAGTACTGGGAATTTATCTGCCACTTATTACAACCAATTGCGCAGTCCTCGGCGTCGCCTTGCTTAACATTCAAGAAAGCCATGGGTTTTTAGAGTCTGGCCTGTACGGGTTTGGCGCTGCCATTGGTTTCTCCTTGGTTTTAGTGCTATTTTCTACCATTCGTGAACGCGTATCCGTATCTGATGTCCCTGAACCATTCAAAGGAAATGCCATTGCGCTGATTACCGCGGGCCTAATGTCCGTCGCTTTCATGGGTTTTTCTGGCTTGGTGAAATTCTAAGCCATGTCTTTTTTATTCGTCATTTTGCTTTTCGTCGGCTTAGGGGTTTTACTCGGCTACGTTGCTATTCGCTTTAAAGTTAAGGGCGACCCTATTGTTGACCAAATCGACGCTGTATTACCACAAACACAATGCGGCCAATGCAACTTCCCAGGTTGCCGCCCTTACGCACAAGCCATAGCTTCTGGCGAGGCCGATATCAACCAATGCCCACCGGGCGGTGAAGCCGGTATTCTCGCCTTGGCTGACTTGTTAGGCGTTGAGCCAAAACCTCTGAACGAAGAAAATGGTGTGGAAGCCGCCACTCTTGTTGCTGTTATAGATGAGAACACCTGCATCGGTTGCAAGCTTTGCATTCAGGCATGTCCGGTAGATGCCATATTAGGCGCGCCAAAACACATGCATACAGTGATTGAAGCTGAGTGTACTGGCTGTGACTTATGCATTCCGCCATGCCCAGTTGAATGCATTACGATGGAACCTGTCGCTAAAACACTCACACTGTGGCAATGGAAAAAGCCCGATATTTCCCAAGAAAGGAACGCCTCATGAAACTGTGGCGCTTTAATGGTGGCTTGCCTTCTTTAGCCGAGCACAAAAATGAATCGGTCAATTTACCTATTGAAGCTGCGCCGGTGCCCGCTCAATTAATTTACCCCTTGCGGCAACATATTGGCAATGCCGCTACATCCTTAGTTTCGGTTGGCGACAAAGTATTGCGTGGTCAAAAAATTGCTGACGCCCAAGGGATGATTAGCGCACCTATTCACGCGGGTAGTTCTGGCACGGTTACCCACATTGCCGATCACCTTATTCCACACCCATCGGGTTTTTCTGCTCCATCAATCACTATAGAAACAGATGGTCTAGATAAAGCGATAGCTAGCAAACCGTGCGCAGATTTCAGACAGCTATCTGTGCCAGAATTAATCAGTATAGTAAGGGAAGCGGGCATTGTTGGCTTAGGTGGCGCAGCGTTTCCAACCGCGATAAAGCTGGATAATCAAAGTAAATCTCGTAATATCCAAACCCTTATATTAAATGGCGCAGAGTGCGAGCCGTACATTTCATGTGATGATCGGCTGTTAAAAGAACGTGCTGATTATGTCTTAGAAGGCGTTGAAATTTTGCTACATATTCTAGGTGCCAAACAAGCCATTATTGCCATCGAGGATAATGTGCCTGAAACGTTTACGTCGATTCAAGCGGCAGTTTCTAAAAATGGCAATTCAGCTATTAGCGCCACTCAAATTCCGACCATTTACCCCACCGGTGGTGAAAAACAGCTGATTAAAACGCTTACAGGCAAAGAAGTTCCCAGCGGGGAAATACCTGCAGATATTGGCATCGTGTCCATTAACGTCGGCACTGTTTATGCTATTCAACAAGCTGTAATTGAAGGCAAGCCTCTCACATCAAGAATTATTACCGTAACGGGCGAAGGCGTTAATACGCCACATAATTTAGAGGTTCGCATTGGTTCGCCCATTAACACACTAATTGAAACCTGCGACGGTTATACCGATAACGCCGACCGCCTTATTATGGGCGGCCCGATGATGGGCTTTGCCTTAATGAATGATGAGATTCCCGTGGTCAAGGCGACAAACTGCATTCTTGTCGCCAGCAAACATGAAGCCATTACTGAAAAGCAGGCCATGCCTTGTATTCGTTGTGGCTTGTGCGCCAGTGCGTGCCCTGCAAACCTATTGCCTCAGCAGCTGTACTGGTTCAGTCAGTCTGAACAATTAGAAAAAGCCGAAGACATTCATTTATTTGACTGCATTGAATGCGG
>JAESRY010000028.1 GCA_016764415.1 Cycloclasticus sp.
CCTGCGTTAATTTCATCAATTGTCTGTTGGTAAGGTTCCGTTGTAGTGCAGCCCATCATTACAGCCCCAGTCAACATAGCAAATACTAGTGATTTTTTTATTCCTATTTTATTCATGGTTAGATACTCCGGTGACTATAATTGGATTTCAACTGTTTATTCATGCTTAGAGGATAGAAGATTATTCGATTTAATAAACGGACTAGTTCACACTTTGAATGGTTCAATTACTGAAATCCGGGGTGGCTACATGTCTAATCATTTTGTCTGTACCCTCGCAGAGTGTTGTTAATAGTTTTTGTTGGGCTTCCTTCTTCGGTAACTGCTCCTGCGTCGTCTCAAACGCCTACTTTTGGTAATCTATCTCCTGGATCCATGCAGTCGTCAGCACCAACCTACGGCACCAACAAAATAAAATACGAGAATGATGGTAAGGACTACGTACTTATCGAGGCTATAAAACAATACCAGGGTTGTTGCCTACATTCTTCAATTTCGGTGAATTTACCTGGGTAATATTGACAGTCTTTTGGTTGCGGACATAGTTTGCAACTATTTCCCAAATTGGTTTGCCCGGTGCTTTGGAGCCAACGGTTGCCCAACCAGCTACTTTGTAGTATTTATTGGCTTCTATCGCTTTGCCATTATCCAGTGTTAAGTTGGTAATACGATTGCCTGTGGATGCTGTGGGGTCGCAAATATAATTCATACCGCCAACTCGTACCATGTCGCCGCCTTGTTGGTAGAAAGGGTCGGGGTGGAAGAGGTTATCGGCTACATCTTCTAAAATGGCTTTAATTTCGTTACCGAGCATATCGCGTGCGTATGTTTCCGGGTAGGTAATACAGGTTTGATCCATCACGTGTTCAAAGGTTATAGCTTGGCCTGGTAATACGGTTGTGCCCCACCTGAAACCAGGTGATAAAGATATTTGCGCATTTAATTCATGACGAAGGGCATCGCATATCAACTGATCGAATGTGCCGTTAAAATTACCGCGACGGTAAAGTAATGTTTCTGAAATGGCTAATTCTTCATTTAGGGTGTCTAAATGGGGTTTACGAATAGTTTCGATCAGCGCCGCCATTTCAGGGTCAGCTTTAATGAAGTTTGAGAATACGGGTAACAATCTATATTCGTAACCTTTTAATTTTCCGTTGTCTAAATTGAGATCGAGTACACCAACAAATTTGCCGTTTGAACCGGCATTAGTAACAACAGTTTGTCCGCGACTATTTTTTACAATTTCAGGGACAGGAACTCCATCGTGCGTATGTCCGCCAAGAATGAAGTCGATACCGGTTACGACAGAGGCGAGTTTTAAATCTACATCCATACCATTATGAGATAGAACAATGATGGCGGCTGGTTTCTCGTTGGATTTAATGTCGTCTACAAGCTCTTGTAAGTCTTGTGCTTGAATTCCAAAGCTCCAGTCAGGAATGAACCTTTTTGGGTTCGCTACAGGCGTGTAGGGGAATGCTTGACCGATAATAGCTACCTTGTGTCCATTGATAACTTTAATGGTATATGGTTTGAATACGTGACCAGTATCTTCGTCGTAAGATCGTTTGCCTTCGAATTGAGCATCTTCGGTTAATTTGATATTTTGAGCTAAAAACTCACCGTTGAAATCATCAACGTTAGAGAAAACTTCTTCATCTTTATAGGTGAATTCCCAATGTCCCGTCATGATATCTACGCCAAGCAAGTTTGCTGCTTGAACCATATCTTTACCGCGTGTCCAATAAGCTGTTGCTGAGCCTTGCCATGTATCACCACCGTCAAGCAATAAGCTGTTTTCATCATCACCTGCAGATTCTTTTAACGATTTTATGAGTGTTGCTAAGTGAGCGAATCCGCCAATTTTTCCGTACTCTCTCGCAGCAGAATTAAAGTTTAAGTAAGTGAACGCATGCGCTTCTATTGATGCTTTATCAATATGATTTTTCTTTAAAAAGGCGTTGCCAACAACATGAGGTGTTCTGCCGAGCGCTGCGTTAAGGCCCATGTTTACGTTCGGCTCTCGGAAATAAACGGGGTTTAGTTGAGCGTGACAATCAGTAATGTGGAGTAGGCGGGCATTACCTTTTTGCGGAATGTTGTAGTTTGGTTTTCCTCCAGCAAAGCTAAGGCTTGTTTTAGGAAGGATGCCAGCAACAACGCCTGCTGTTAATAGGCGATTAAATTCTCTACGATTCATTGTAAGACCTAAGTAATATTATTTAGGTAGGTTGTTGACCCAATTTGTCTTTTCGTGCTCAGCTTGAATAAGAGCCAGTACTGATTGTTCTGATGCTCGATTAGCCAATGTTATTGCAGCAGAAAAATCGTTAGTCTTGAGTGCTTGTTTTGCTTGGGCGACTAAAGGTTTGATGGTATTCCACTCATGGCCGGCGGTAATAGTTGCAGCCCATAATTTATCAGCTGATTGAATGGCTTGTTCTGCTTCTGATGATGTTTGCGCGTATGCCGTGCTGCAAATAAGAGTTAAAAGCAAGGGAAGCAAGATTGTTTTAATTTTCATATATAGCCTTTTTTACTTCCTAGAGGCAGGGCCGTTAATCGGCAAGCCGTTGCTCATATAGGTTAGAAAGTATTCTAAGTTTCTGTAGTCTTCGCTTTGTCCACTAAGAGGCTGTGCGCGTACTTGTTTATTGCAAGAATCAATACGTCTTTGTAGCGTGCCAAATCCAGCCCATTTCATTCGATAAACAGGGAAGTGTGTCGGGTGACCAAGAGCCGGGCTTAAAGTTTCTGAACGGGCTCTTCTACCCGCATTTTGTGTATGGCAATTAGCGCATGAGAAGTTAAGTTGACCACGTTTAGAGTAATAATACTGCTTGCCTGCTTCGTACGCTGCCAAGGCTTCTTTACTGTCAGGTGTTTTGACATTAATCAGTGAATCTTTTGATGTGTAGGTCATATACGCAGAGAGCTTAGCTATCTCGCCTTTTTTATATCGCAAAAGTTCTTCACCGTTGGACTCACGGCAATTATTTATAGCGAGTTCTAATGTGATGACTTTATTTTGTTTAGTATCGAACAAAGGATAGTTTTGGCGAATATTTTTGCCATCATTCTCAAAACAATTCGCGTATGTTTTTCCATTACTAAAAGGGGTATTAAAAAGCTCTTCACCTTCCTCTAAATCTTCTTCATAAGGCGGGAAGTCATTCATAGCTTCCCATTGATCACGGGCATCTTGGTCAAGTGCGTAGACACCATCACCGAAACCTTCTAGCGAGATATCTGGAAACATTTCAGTATAAAAATTCTGAAAGGTTTCTTTATCTTGCTCTGGTGTAGCGTATGCACTGGATAAGGCTAGTAATAAACTAACAACTAGTATATTGAAAAGGCTTTTCATGTATAGGCTTACTTTATTTTAGCTTCTTTTTTCTCAACGTCGCCGGTGTTGTCATTCCAACGTAGTTGTAATGCATCACCTTTTTTGCCGCCTTCAAATGAGAATGCTAGGTATGGGTTTTGTGATACTGATGTGCCGAACTGTGCAACAAACACAACGTTGCCATCATGTTCACAAGTAAGTTCTTGTATGTATTTTGCAGGAATTTTTTCGCCAGTTTCTTTGTTAACACGGCGGCCAGTTTCCATTGGGTGTTTAGCTAATACGCGTACAGTTGTGATGTTGTTTTTTACTTTTGCTTTAACTTTCATTTCTATCTCCAAATAGGATTAATTGTAATTAGCCGCCACAACCGCCGATAGTGACTTTTACTTCTTGGCTTTTGCTATATAGTTTGCCGCCAGCTTTGATAACTGCAGTAACGGTACTGGTTTGGGCCAAACGAATTCGTGTAGAAATATCAGCAACGGTGCCTGCAGGAATAGTGAAAGAAGCTGTTAATGGTTGAGGGTTGTCTTTTACAAAAATGCTGATAGATTCAACATCTTTCATACTTGTCTTTACTGAAACAGGTACAGCACCACCATTTTCAGCGATTTTAGGCACTTTTAATTTCACTTCATCGCTTTCAGTTGTTGAGGCTGAACCCAGTAAGTTATTGAACGCGTCGTCTACTTTTGTTGCATTAAAAGCATCTGAGGCCCATGCTGCCCAGGATGTAATGGGAGTTAATAATGCTAAACAGGCTGTTGAGCCTACAGTTAATAAGTTTAAAAATTTTCTACGTGAAACGGTCATATTTTCTCCAGTTACTATCAGTTTAAAGTGTGTATAAATAATCGAGCAGGTTTTCTAGTTCTACTTCTGTGAGGATTTGATGTTTTCCAAACGGAGGCATCATTGATATAGGATTCTTTACGGTTGCATCCCATATTTGTGCTTTTAAAACAGCACGATCAGGAAAGCGTGCTTTCATGGCGAGAAGAGGAGGTGCAATATTACCCGGCATGTCTCCATCATCCATTGCATGACAGGCTAAGCAATTGCCTTTCGTACGATCAAAGGCTATTTTTTTGCCATCTGCAGTATCCGCTATTGCTATGTTAGTTAAAAAAATTAGAACTAACAGTAGGCTTAGTTTTTTTAATAGTGTGATGCTAGGAGTCATTTACTGTGCCTCAACCATATAATGAACGGCGTTTTTTACGTCTTCATCGCTTAATGTTAAGTTACCGCCTTTAGGTGGCATAACGCCGTTATCTCCAACATAACCGTTAATAGCGTGTTTAACCACGGTATCCATTCCAGCACCTAGGCGTTTGCCCCATACTTCTTTGTCGCCAATTTTAGGGGCTCCTGCAATGCCACTACCATGACATACGAAGCAACTGGTGTCGTATGTAGCTTTGCCAGCTATGGTTGCTTCGCTAAGGTTTGGTTTTGCTTCAGATGATTCAGGAGCGGTTTCCGTTTCTTGATCTGGTGTGATTCCACGCAGTGATTGTATGACAACTATCTTACTGGGGTCTTTGCAGTTTTTCATGCAGCGGGTATTATTTGTGTCAGGACGGTTGTCTATATAAAAGTTTTGTTCATTTGGCATTTTGATGCTTGCCAAGTTGGTTTGTGTAAGAACAAAATCATCTTCAACTAAATCGTTTAAGTAAAGTACGTAAGCAGTAATCGCGTAGACTTCGGTGACCGTCAATGATTGTGGTGCAGGGAATGGCATTGCTCTATTGATATAGTCCCACAACGTTGAAGCATAAGGCCAATAGCTACCCACTGTTTTATCAGGTCGGTCTTCAGTTAATGAATCTTCACCGCCTGCAAGTGGGGGCCAACGGCCTTCGCCTTCACCAAATAAACCGTGGCATGACGCACATTTTGCTTCGTACATGGCTTCACCTTGCATGACAGAACCCTGTCCTTTAGGTAGGCCCTTGCCATCTGGGCGCACATCAATGTCCCAGCCAGCTATTTGCTCTGCGGTAGCTTTTTCGCCAA
Source organism: Cycloclasticus sp. (assembly GCA_016764415.1). Lineage (GTDB taxonomy): Bacteria > Pseudomonadota > Gammaproteobacteria > Methylococcales > Cycloclasticaceae > Cycloclasticus. The sequence goes on from JAESRY010000028.1 coordinate 5,377, forward strand.
TGCCGTAGTGTGTATCATCAGCCGCAAAAGCCACGCTTGATAACGAAACAAGGGCGGTTAACGTTAACGTAATAAGTAATTTATTTAAGCTGAACATTTTTTATTTTTCCATTACTTTGCAATTGCCATGTGTGAATTGAGTTTTTATGATAAATAGAATTTGTACCGCGTACATCTCTCAATTGATTGAGGGTTGGCTGTACATAACCGGTTTCATCAATAGCTCTACTTTGTAATAAGCCCGGTGCCCCATCCCATTTGAACGGTAATGAGAAGCGAGTTAATGCTTTAGATAAAACCAATCCTTTTAGGCGAGCAGGGCGCCAAGTTACGCCGCCATCAATTGAAACGTCAACGTGTTTGATTTTGCCGCGACCACTCCATGCTAAGCCTTCTATTTCATACGAGCCTTTTTGGCCCCATGGGTTTTCTGGGCAAGGTGATGTAATAACTGAATTTGCTTCTTGTTCGTATGAGAAGCGACGTGAACGGCCATCAGGCATTAAGTCGGTATATTTAGATGTTTCTTCGCGGTGATGCCATGGCTTGTCACCAATTTCTAAACGCCTTAGCCATTTTATGGACGTGTTGCCTTCCCAACCTGGGTTGAATAGACGAACTGGGTAACCTTGCTCAGGGCGAAGTTTTTCACCGTTTTGAGCGTAGACAACCAAGGCATCATCTAATGCTTTGTCCATTGGTATACTACGGCTCATACCTGCGCCATCGGCACCTTCAGCAAGTATCCACTTGCCTTTTGTTTGAACGCCAACTTCTGCTAATAATGTGGACAAACGAACGCCGGTCCATTCACAACAACTGATCATGCCGTGTGTGAATTGTAATGCTTCCATTTGAGGTCCTCTCCACTCCATGCCGCCATTTGCGGGGCATTCAAGGAAATTAATAACAGATTCTGAAGGGAATCGCATTAAGTCGTCCATGGTGAAAATGAGTGGATTATCAACTAAGCCATGAATCATTAACCGATGTTCTTCTGGATTAACCGTTGGTACACCTGCATGGTATCTTTCAAAAACCAAACCGTTTGGCGTAATAATGCCTTTCAATTCTTGAATAGGTGACATGCTGATGGATGAGATTTTATCAGCTGTTAACCATTCGACTGTACGGCGGATAACGTCGTCTTCAAATTTTGATGGGACGCCGTAAGGTGTTGAAACAACGCCAGTGCCTAAGGATTTACTCCAGCTAGGAATGTTGGGCGGTAAATTGTCTGAAATAGCTTCGCCGGCAACGGTTGCAGCAGCTAAGCCAGTACTAAATTTGACACCTTTTTTAAGAAAGTCTCTGCGTGATGAGGTGGGAACGTGGGTTGCTAAATCAGCAAGGTATGTTTTGGCGCTTTGTGGCTTCTTTGATTCCGACATATTTAGTTTTTATTTTCCAAATTGAAGGTGAATTCTACAGTATCAAACGGATATACATAAATAACTTAAGGTAATAAGATATAGTAATTTTAGAGATTATCAAGCATATCTTGGGCTTGTTTTTTCTGCTCCTCGTTGCCTGTACTTAACACCTCATTTAGGGCATCTTTGGCAGACGTGAAATCTTCCATTTCGATATAGGCTTGAGCCAACGATAGCTTAGTCTCGTTGCCATTTTCTGCTTCATTGTTTTGTATGTCAGAGTCTATACTGCCGAGTGGCTCTTCTGGTTCGACATTTGAAGTTTCATTTTTAATAACGTCAAAATCAAATTCAAACTCAACATTTTCTTCGCTAGCGACCTCTTGTGGAGAGTCAGCTTCTGCCGCATTATCATCAGTTGTCTCTGTCGTAGTATTGCTGTCGTCAAGTGGAGACAAAAACAAGGGTGAGTCCGGACTTAGGTCTGCGCCCATGTCGGCAATGCTGTTCCAGGTTGTAAGGTCGGAGTCTTCAAGGGCTGTTAATGTACCAGCCACTTCTTCAAAGTCATCAGCATTTCTAGATGAGAAGTAAATATCTAATAATTTGAGTTTATAAGACAGGTTGTCAGGGTCATCATTAAGTGCATTCTTAATCAAATCCTCAGCTTGCTGATACCTACCGTAGGCAATGTATACGTCGCATTCCGTGAGTGGGTCTGCTTCTTGGCTGTGTGCGCTGGTATCAAACTCACTGGGTGTGAATYCGCTTAGTAAAGGCTCTTCTTCAATAACGGTAGATTCACGGCTTTCTTCAACTTCTACCTTAATATTTGTATCGATGATTGGAGTGGTGTGTGTGGGAGCTTGTGTAAATGCATTATCATTTTGTGCGGGTTGGTCCTTTTTTCTACGACGCGCTAGAAACAGCCCAAGTAAGGCGAGTGCTATGCCGCCACCATAAAGAGGTAAGTTACTGTCTTCTTCAACTGGGGTAGCGATRGGTTTAGCGGCAGCAACAGGTTGAGCAGGTTTTGCTGATTGTAATTGCGATAATTGTGCATCTTTTAGGGCTAAAAGACGTTGAAGTTTTTCAACTTGAGACTCTAAATCATTAAGTCGAGATTTAACTTCCTTGTTTTCTTCTTCAAGCGTAGTTGCCATTTCAATGGCCATGCTGGCTTGTTCGCTAGGATTAGTTGTACCAACTGGGGTGTCGCTTGTGTTGCCTTCTACGGGAACATCATTTTTTTCGTTTTGAGTTGGCGTTAGCAGAGTTAGCTTGGCTTTCTCTACGTTATTTTCAG
>JAESRY010000104.1 GCA_016764415.1 Cycloclasticus sp.
AAGGCTGCGTAGTTTGTACTTGTCCAACCACCTAAGGCTATTTGAATCACTAAAACGATTAACCCTATTTTGGCTATTGTTAACACTGATCCTCGTTTTCCACTCTCAGGTAACCGTTTCTTCCTTATTCGTAATAGCAGTAATAACAGTAGGCTTAACGTTGCTAAACCGCCCATGAGGTGGCTCATTACGATAACGGGTTTCACCAACAAAGTGACGGTCCACATACCCAATGCACCTTGAAACATCACCAGTAGCGATAAAGCGATTGTTAAGCTGCGCTGACCTAGCTCATGCCTTTTCCAAGCCATGAACGTTAACATTAGAATAACAAAACCTAGGGTGCTGGCAAAATAGCGATGAATCATCTCTTTCCATGCTTTTGATGCTTCTAGCGGACGCTCTGGGTAGTTCTCAGCTGCATTTTTAACACCTTCGTGAGATTCATCAAGAATAATATTTCCATAGCAGCCAGGCCAATCTGGGCAACCAAGGCCCGCATCAGACAGACGAACATACGCACCCAGGACAACAACAAACAATGTGAGCAGGATGGCAAAAATGGTTAAATTTCTAAACATACTAACTTATCCGATTTGAGACGTCTTAAAGAGTAGTTTCAAATCTTTCTGGATGCCATATGGGTCAGCGTCTTGATGGTACTTCATCATAATATTACCCAGCGGATCCATTAATAGCATATCGCCATCTTTTAGGCCTTTAACTATTTCGGTTAGCTTACTAATTTGCGCATCACCCCAAGGCAATACTTTTAGCTTAGGCGCCGTCGATAGAAAATCACCCGCCACAGCCGTCGATTTATTAAAATATACCCTTCTCAAACGACTCGAATCTTTATTAAACAAGGTGTGTAGTTGCTGCATCATATGTACAGATTTTTCACATTCAAGCGAACAGATGCCATCAAAGTCTAAGTGCGCTAAAACCCAGCGACCTTTTAAGTCAGCCAAATCAATGGCTACACTAGAGCCCACATAATCATCAATATTTGATGGAATAGCAGGGACAATTAATTCGCCTTTATTCTTTGTCTCACCACCTTCCAACCATTGCGGATTATTAAATACCAGCCACGCCGACATCACAGGTAACGCAAACAACGTTGCAATAAATACTAATTTAACCCTATTTTTAGTTCGAGAGTTCATTCTTCCTTACGCCTTTTAATAGTTAATACAAAATAAATAATGATCCATGCTGTTGCCAGTGCGAACCATTGGAATGCATAGCCATGGTGTTTTTCTGGGCCCATCTTCATCGGCTGCCATTGACGGTCATAACCATTGGGCTCTTCAGCACTTAATAACACCTGAAATGGCAGCACAGCGTATCCCAACCGCTGCGCTACCTTTTCGGTATCAACAACTTGAGTTACTGCTGGCCAACCTTCAGTAAGATAATCAGCACCTTTAAGTTTTATCCCTACACTGGGGAAGTTATCCACCCGGCCTATAACTGATATGCTTTTAAGCTGCGTGCTAACGTCTGGCAATTCTTGCCTATTGTTACCCAAAGGCACCCAGCCTCTGTTTAACAAAACAGATAACCCATTAGCTAATTTGACAGGGGCCAAAACAAAATAACCAGCCACGCCTTGCTTAACTTGATTATCAATCAATATTTGATGCTGATTATCCAATATGCCGGTCAGTGAAACAGGTAAATACCTACTGTTTTCATCATATTTTCCGAGCAACATTATATCAGTTGGCTCAAGTTGTATCCTTGCAGATTGTGCATCCAACAAGTTTTGTTTTTCCTGCGCCCTATCTAATTGCCATAAACCTAGACGAAGCAGCAATGCTAAGACTAAAATAGCCAGCAAGCTTAGAAATAGATTTGCCTTAAAATGTATCACTCGATGTTGACCTTAGTTATTCAATTAACACGTTAATACTCAACTTATACCCAAATGGTCTGAATTTCATTGAAACGGAAAGAAAACGTTTCCGTTTAATTCAGCTTTAGAACATCATACCGATTTATTCTATTTCTTAATCAGTATGCTTTAGATAATTCAGGAAACATATTATGCCTCCCATCATTAAGTACCTTGTTGTTTTTGCACTCATCGCAATTATTTATAATTTATTCAGGGCCTTCTATCACCTAACGAGTCGCAAGTCCGCTCCAAAAGAAGTAATTAAATCATTAATGGTGCGTGTTGGTCTTTCAATAGCCCTGTTTCTTTCGCTTCTGTTAGCGGCCCAACTTGGCATCATTAAACCACATGGTTTAGTACCTACTGCTCAAACAAGTGAGCAACAACCATCAATTAATCAAGAGTGACTGCTTGGTCGTTATGACAAGGCAGAAAGTTAGCTAAACTCATGTATTTTAGATATAAAAAAGGCACTACCGAGTAGCGCCTTTTTTTAAACTTTATTGTTTATAGAGGCCTTTGCACGAGAGCCAGTTTTCGTGAGGGCACCAACAGTAGGCGCATTAGCGAGGCAAAAAGAGGCGAAAAAGCGCAGTTTACAGGGTGTAAATGAGCATTTTGAGCCGATTTTTCTAGTGCCCCGTGTGGGTAAAACGCCGCTATCGCGGAAAATGGACTCGTGCAAAGATCTCTTATAACCAATAAACAAATATAAACAGACCCAACCAAACAACATCCACAAAATGCCAATACCACGCAGCCGCTTCAAATGCGAAGTGATTCTCTGGTGTGAAATGACCTTTCATACTACGGAATAACATCACTGTCAGCATGATAGCGCCCACTGTAACGTGAAAACCATGGAAGCCCGTTAACATATAGAACGTTGAACCATAGACACCCGAGCCCATCGTTAAGTTTAACTCATTGTAACCGTGACTGTATTCAAGCACTTGCAAGCCTACAAACGTAAAACCAAGTACAACTGTTGCAAGAAGCCCTAAGACAAGTTGCTTGCGTTTGTTAGCAACCAAGCCCCAATGTGCCCAAGTACACGTTACACCACTGGTTAATAACAGCAGTGTATTAATGGCAGGCAAACCCCATGCACCCATTTTTTCATACTCACCACCTACTTCACCAGGGCCATTTGTTGGCCAGATAGCTTCAAAACTACTCCACAAAAATTGATTTGTTGACGCGCCTGAGCCTTCACCGGCTAACCACGGAACAGAAAAAGCACGAATGTAGAAAAGGGCGCCAAAAAAGGCCGCGAAGAACATTAYTTCAGAGAAAATAAACCAGATCATACCCATGCGGAATGACACACCTTCTATTTCCTTATAAGTCCCAGACTCACTTTCATCAATGACTTCACCAAACCAGCCAAACATCATGTAAACCAGCACAAGAAAGCCAACTATCATTATATTAGACGCCGTAGTCGAGCCATTTAATAGCCCAGCAAAACCGCCTAAAAATAGTGTTAAACCAATTGAACCTACAATTGGCCATTTAGCATCATGAGGAATGTAGTACGCGTTATCTGAAGACATGATTTTCCCTATTCCAAATTATTTATTTTGTTAAAAATATAAATGAACCAATATAAAAACTCAACGCTACCGCTACCAATACGGCAAGCGTCAGAAAATTTTTCTTTTTTCGTTCATTCATTTTTATATTTATTCAAAAACGCGCCTAACCGTGACTAGGCGCATACAGTTTATTTAATTTCCGGTGCTTCTGTAAAGCTATGGTATGGCGGAGGTGATGATAACGTCCATTCCAAACCTTCTGCGCCTTCCCAAACTTGATCAGTCGCTTTTTCGCCGCCTTTGATTGTTTTATACACAATGTAGCAGAAGAAAACTTGCGATAAACCGAACACGAAACCACCAATACTAGACCACATATTGAATTCTGCAAACTGTACAGAATAATCAGGAATACGACGCGGCATACCTGCTAAGCCTAAGAAATGTTGTGGGAAGAACAGTACATTGACCGATACCGTAGATATCCAAAAGTGCCACTGGCCCATTTTCTCGTTATACATATTGCCTGTCCACTTAGGTATCCAGTAATAAACCGATGCCATAATGGCGTAAATCGCGCCTGTCACTAATACATAATGAAAATGCGCTACGACAAAGTAAGTGTCATGGTATTGGAAATCAGCCGGCGCAATCGCAAGCATCAAGCCTGAAAAACCACCAATGGTAAACATAATCACAAAGCCAATCGAAAATAACATCGGTGTTTCAAAAGTCATAGACCCTTTCCACATGGTGGAAATCCAGTTAAACACTTTCACACCTGTTGGCACAGCAATCAACATGGTTGCATACATGAAGAATAATTCACCTTGTAGCGGCATACCCACAGTAAACATGTGATGCGCCCAAACGATGAATGATAAAAATGCGATTGAAGACGTTGCATACACCATTGAGCTATAACCAAATAGCGGCTTGCGTGCAAACGTTGGGATGATTTGAGACACGATACCAAACGCTGGCAGAATCAAAATATACACTTCAGGGTGTCCAAAGAACCAGAATATGTGTTGGAACAATACTGGATCGCCACCGCCTGCTGCGTTAAAGAACGTCGTGTCATAAAATCTATCCGTTAATAACATCGTTACCGCACCAGCAAGCACTGGCATAACGGCTATCAAAAGGTAAGCTGTAATAAACCATGTCCATACGAACAAAGGCATTTTCATTAAAGTCATGCCTGGTGCGCGCATATTAAGTATGGTCACAATCACGTTAATCGCGCCCATGACAGATGAGATACCCATCATATGGATTGCAAAAATCATGAATGGGAAGCCATTGCCACCTTGTAATACTAAAGGAGGGTAAATCGTCCAACCGCCCGCTGGTGCACCACCATCCATAAAGAATGTTGATAATAGCATTGCAAAAGCAAATGGAAGAATCCAGAAGCTCCAGTTATTCATTCTTGGTAGCGCCATATCAGGGCCGCCCACCATAATGGGTAGCATCCAGTTTGCTAAACCAACAAAGGCTGGCATAACCGCACCAAAAATCATTACCAATGCATGAACCGTGGTCATTTGATTGAAGAAACCTGGGTCAATAAATTGCAAGCCTGGTTGGAATAATTCTAGACGAATAACCATTGCCATTGCGCCACCCACCATAAACATAATGAGCGAAAAGACTAAGTACAAAGTACCGATATCTTTATGGTTAGTCGTCGTAACCCAACGCATTAGACCTTTTGCTGGACCGTGATCGTGATGATCGTCGTGTGTATCTGTAACAGTCGACATTGTCTGAATCTCCTAATTATCTTAATGCAGCAATTTCAGCAGGTTGAACAGCGTCACCCACTTTGTTGCCTAATGAATTACGTTGATAGGTAATAACGGCGGCTAAATCAACATCACTCAGCTGATCTTTATAAGCGGCCATTGCTGTACCTGCTTTACCGTTCATTATCATATTAATATGATTATTGATGTCGCCTGTAGCAATTACACTGCCAGTGATAGCTGGGAATACACCCGGAATTCCTTCACCTTTTACCTGATGACAAGCCACACAGTTTGCGCGATAAACTTTTTTACCTTTCTGTTTTAATTCTCTTGGGTCAAGGTCTTCTATAGAGGCAAGTTTTGCCGCTGCAGCTGCGCCTTTTTGCTCTGCCACCCATACCGCATAATCAGCTTCAGATTTAACCTCAACAACAATAGGCATAAACCCATGGTCACGCCCGCACAATTCAGCACACTGGCCACGATATACACCGACTTTATCCACTCTTACCCACGCTTCATTAATGAAACCAGGTACCGCATCTTTCTTCCAGCCAAAGTCAGGAACCCACCAAGCATGAATAACATCAGCTGCCGTTAATAAAAAACTCACTTTTTTTCCTACAGGAATAACTAAAGGCTTATCAACATCCAATAAATAATTTTCTACCGTTGCAGGGTCTATATCAGAACCCACTTGACGAGCTTCATTACTCGCAGCATCTAATGAACTAAAGAATTCGATGTCTTCGCCAATGTATTCATAATGCCATTTCCACTGATAACCCGTCACTTTAATTTGCATATCTGCTTCTGATGAGTCATGCATATCAATCAACACTGTCGTCGCAGGCACCGCCATTACAACCAATATAATGAACGGTATAACCGTCCACACTAGCTCAGCTGTCATGCTTTCATGGAACTGGGAAGCCACTGCGCCTTTTGATTTACGGTGATAGATCATGGAGTAAATCATCGCACCAAACACGACTACACCAATGGCAACACACACCCAAAGGATTAACATATGCAAGTCATATACTTGACGACTTGTTTCAGTCACACCCACAGGCATATTCAACCCATATTCAGCTTGGGCTGCCGTCGACATAATTGTCGCCACCACGCCAGTCGCTAAAAGTTGCTTTAGTTTATTCACAGAAACTATCTCCCTTATTTTTACTTTAAATCTAACTGTATGTTGCCTGATGCAGCATTTTTTTCATTGTTAAAACCAAACAATAAGCCAATGCTGAAATCTAAGACAATATTGGGTGGCAATTTAACGAAAATCGAGCAAATAATCAAGCACGCTCTCTATATTTCTTTGCGATGCAACATGCTCTTCCTCTTGATTTGGATGGTAATCGAACAACCCTATACACGGTGACTTCATCGCTTCTTTCAACGCATCTATATTTTCGTCTTTCTCAACAAAGCGTTGTTCAAGACTATTGCCAATCCAACCCACTAAACGACAGCCTTTATTGAGTATAGCTTCTTCCGTTAAAAGCGCATGATTTATGCAGCCTAATCTAAGCCCAACCACTAACACGATAGGCGTTGCCAAGCTAAGCGCCACATCGTCAAACCCTTCATAAGGATTAAACGGAACCTTCCAACCGCCCGCGCCTTCAACAATAACCACATCTGATTGCCTGGCTATTTGTTGGTATGAAGACTTAATTAGCTCAAGACTGATCACACAATTTTGGTTTTTTGCTGCTATATGCGGTGCTATCGCAGGTTCAAAACAATACGGGTTTACCAGCTCATAGGGGATTTTTACATTTGATTGCAGCATCAGTAGTTCAGCATCTTCATTTTGCAGCCGATCTCCCGACCACCGCCCGCCCGATGCAACGGGTTTGAAACCGGCGGTTCGGTAGTTTTGCTCACGAAACGCTCGCATCAAACACTGCGCAACATAGGTTTTGCCGACATCGGTGTCCGTGCCTGTTATAAAGTAACCCCGCGCCATATCAAGCCCTTACAGTTGGGCCAGCTGGCTTTCTTGCAAAGCCGTATACGGCTTGAAAAGTAGCGGGCAAGCCTTTTTTATCGCGTAGTTGTTCATAACTTAGCAACATTCGCTTAAACGCTGACACACCCATCAGCCCCTTTTTGCGCTGCTCATTAATATTGTGTGCGCCCATACCCTTTAAATCACGCATCAAACTCTTTGCTGAAGGGTAATAGAACGTCAGCTCTTCATAAACAACATCTATCGCCTGAAAACCTACGGCACTTAATTGCTGCTCGATTTCTGTCGCGTCAATAAAACTGTTCACATGCACATGATCATCCGCCGCCGCCCATGCCTGATTCAACTCCAGCAATGTTTTTGGCCCAAAACTACTGAAAGCCATCACTCCGTCTGCATCCAATACTCGATAACACTCCGAAAACAGCGTTGCTAAATCGGTACTCCATTGGAAAGCGAGGTTAGAAAAAATTGCATTGATCGTATTATTGGCAAGCGGCAACACTTCCGCGTCAGCACAGATAAAGTTCAATAGATGTTGTGCCGTCGCCTTAATCGCCGTTTTCAGCATGTCCGGCGCTATATCCAGCGCAATTAACTCATTAGACTGATTAGACTGGAAAGTATTCGCCAATTTATTGGTTAAGTATCCGGTGCCAGCACCAATGTCTAATACACGACGCCGATTAAATGTATCTTCAGAAACATCTGCAACATATTTTTGCATCAAGGTATCGCCGATCATCCGCTGTAAAGATGCAAAATCAT
>JAESRY010000105.1 GCA_016764415.1 Cycloclasticus sp.
GCCGTGGATAACAATAACGGGTGGATTTTGCCCGCCTTGATGAGCAAACTTTAACTTAATTCGACGCCCTTTTACTAACGGCGGTTGATGCGCTCTGGTCGCATAATCCATAATTTCTGTTAACCGTGGAGTAGACATATCAACCATTGCCGAGCGGTACAATTCACCTATTGAATCAAACAGTTTGCCAACGCCACTGCCGTGTAACGCAGAAATAAAGTATTGTTCGGCGTATTCCAAAAAACTGAGCTTAACGTCTATTTGGCGCCTCACTTTATCTCGCTGATCTTCGGATATACCGTCCCACTTATTAAAACCAATAACCAAAGCACGTCCTGACTCCAGCACCATGCCGAGCAAACTCGCATCCTGATCTGTTACGCCTTCACTGGCATCGACAAGGTAAATCACTACATGCGTGTCATCGATAGCTCGCAAGGTTTGCACAATACTGAATTTTTCGATAACTTCAGATACTCTTGAACGGCGGCGCACACCTGCGGTGTCAATGAGAGTGTATTGCTTGCCTGCCCGTTCAAAAGGAATAAACACACTGTCACGCGTTGTGCCTGGTTCGTCAAAAACAACCACGCGTTCTTCGCCTAAAATACGGTTAACGAGCGTCGATTTACCCACATTAGGGCGCCCAATAACGGCAACACGAATTCCATCACCCGCCAACGTATCAGTAAATGATTCAATGACAGGCACAACAGTACTTACATGCTTCAATAATTCCGATACACCGCGGCCATGCGTTGCTGCAACAGGCCATGGTTTTTCAAAACCCATTTTATGGAACTCAGCGATGTGCGTGTTGGCGTCAAGGCCATCAACCTTATTGGCCACTAACACGACGTTTTTACCTAGGCGACGTAAGCTCTTTGCTATTTCTTCATCTATTGGGTGAATGCCATGCCGTGTATCGACCATAAACAACACCACATCAGATTCTTCAAGCGCTCGCTGAACTTGTTCAACCGCTACGCCATCAATACCTTCAGATGTTGCTGTAATACCGCCCGTATCAACCACCAACGCTTTAATATCTGAACGCTTTACAAGTCCATATTGACGGTCTCGAGTAAGCCCTGGGTAGTCTGCAACCAGTGCATCGCGAGTTTTTGTTAAATAATTAAATAAGGTCGATTTGCCAACATTAGGTCGGCCAACTAAGGCTATAACAGGTAACATCGTTTAATCTTCAATAACGGTCGAACCGCCTAAACGTAAGGCTGTTATCTCACCACTGATATCTTGTACGTAAATTAAATCACCATCGACAATCGGCGTTGCCGTAATGGCGTCATCACTCACTTTTAAACGCCCCAATAAACGCCCATCTGAACTAGATAGCACATGAACATAACCTTCAAAGTCAGCGGTTAATAAATAATCGTTTACTCTTGCCAACGGTGTTAACCGTCTATTTTCCAATTGGTCTTGTTCCCAATTGATAGTTCCTTTGTTTTGATCTGCCGACCAAACATGGTTGTCCACATCAACAACATAAATAGCGACCCAATCTGCCACCATTTTCTTATACGACGACATTTCAGAACGGCGCCACGCAATTTGACCCGAACGGATATCAACCGCTGCAACACCACCATTAAAGGTCGCCGCGTAGATAAGGCGTTCACCTGGCAATGGATCAGAATCCACATCGACCATACGAGAAAGCGCACCACGACCTCTAGGAACAGCCACACTCGTTTCCCAAATTTGCAGGCCATCATTTAACCGCAACACCACTAATTTACCATTAGCGTAACCACTGATTACCCCACCGCTTTTAATAACCGGTGAGCTCGTACCGCGTAGACTTAAGGCTGGCACATCACGCACGTAAGACCATAGCTCCGTACCTGTATTGGCATCCAGCGTATTAATAGCACCATCTATACTTCGTACCACTAAAAAATCATCAGAGTATCTTGGAGTGGATAACACTTCACTGGACACTTGCGTTGTCCAAGCCGTATCACCATCTTTAAGATTTAAGGCGACCACTTCAGCATCGGTTGTGCCGAAATAAACATGATCAAGACCTACTTCCAAACCACCCGATATAGGTAACTGAGTATCAACTTCCCATAAGGTTAATCCCGTTGCTTTGTCTAACGCAAGAACAACACCCTTAGGATCTGCAACAAATAATTTGCCATCAGATACCGCCATTTCTAATTTTAAAAATTGATCACCTTTGGTATCGCTGGCATTGCTTTGCCAAACGGTATTAAGTGACACCTCATTTTCAATCGGCTCTAATTCACGAGGGGGGGACGCTTCATCATCACCAGAGTACGCCATCATATCGATAATGCCGCTTTCTAAACTTTTGCCTGCAGATTTTGTCGATTGGATTATTCCGGCACAACCTGACATCAAAATAACAAGCGACAAGGCGGTTAAGACTTTCATTATTCAGACTCTTCCTTTGTTGTTTCGTTGTTTTCACCTGCAAATTTAGCTGGCGGAGGGCCTAAGTCGTCCAATTTTAATTGAACCAAACGACGGTCAAGTGTGGCCGTTCTTAGCGCTGCAATATAACCGTACCTTGCCTGCTCCACATCATCCAACAAACGGTAAGCATCACCTTTTAACTCTTCGTATTTACCAATAAACTCACCCGGGTTAATACCGCCTTCTTCCGCCATCACGCTATCAATATCCGTAATAACAYCTTGCATATCACCGTTACCAATTCTCATTCGGTACGCACGAACGCGAGCCACATGACGTAATGATTCATTGCCATCACTCGCCGCCACTTTTTCTAAGGACTCAATCGCTGCTACTTTGTCGCCCTTACCATTAAGAAGTTTCGCTTTTTGCAAACCTGCTAACGCTGCATAAGGCGTATCGGCGTATGACGTATCAATTTCATCGGCCAATAATATCGCCGCATCCACTTGCGAATCTTTAATCGAACGAACCATCTGCTGATACACGTTAGAAGCTTCCAACGCATGGCTATGCGTTTGATCTTTCCAACTTTGCCAACCAAAAATGGCGAACAAGCCTAAGCCCACACCAAAAATTATTGAACGAGAATTCTCCGCCCACCATTTCTTTATGCTTTCTACTTGTTCTTCTTCTGTTTGATAATCGTCCATCGTATTTTTTCCGTTTTAACCGTAATTACTTAAAAGTGTACTTAATTCATTTTGTGGCACTTGTTGCTGCTCTTTAGAATCGCGCAAAAACTTTATGCTCACCGTGTTTTCTTTAATTTCTTCTTCACCAAGTATCAAAGCTAATTCAGCCCCTACCTTATCGGCTTTCTTAAACTGACTTTTCAGGCTGCCACCGCCACAATGTAAAATAACCCCGTGGTTTGGCAATTCATCGCGAAGTTGTTCTGCCAGTTGTAACGCTTTAGCCCTTGCTTCATCACCTTGGTAAACAATGTACGCCAAAGGCTTAGCTACTTCCCACTCGTGTTGTTCCAATAATAAAACCAGCCTTTCTACACCCATAGCTAAACCAACAGCCGGTGTTTTCTTGCCGCCCAATTGATCAATTAAACCATCATATCGACCGCCTGCACAAACAGTGCCTTGCGCGCCCAGTGAGCTCGTGGTCCATTCAAACACGGTATGGGAATAATAATCCAAACCACGCACCAAACGAGGATTAATTGTAAACCCTACACCTGCTGCTTTTAAATAAGTCTGCAATTGTTCAAAATGCTCTCTTGAGTCATCACCCAAGGCATCAACCAAGCGCGGAGCTGCCTCAATCATTGTTTGCATCGCCGGATTTTTACTATCCAGAATACGTAAAGGGTTCGCCGTCAAACGTCGTTGGCTGTCTTCATCTAATTGGTCAATGTGCTGATTAAAATAGCTAACCAATGTTTCTTTATACACCGCTCGCTCTTCGCTAGTACCCAAGGTATTTATTTCTAAACTCAGTTCGCTTTCAAGGCCGAGCTTTTTCCATAGGCGATAAGACATCAGAATCACTTCTGCCTCAATTTCAGCACCGGACATACCAAAACACTCAATACCTATTTGATGAAACTGTCTATAACGACCCTTTTGTGGACGTTCATGCCGAAACATGGGGCCTTGATACCACAAACGTTGTATCTGATTATAAAACAAACCATGCTCAAGCCCAGCTCTTACACAACTGGCCGTGCCTTCTGGACGTAGACTTAATGAGTCGCCATTGCGATCTTCAAAAGTGTACATCTCTTTTTCAACAATATCCGTCACTTCACCAATCGAGCGGCAAAACAAGTCTGTGCTTTCTACCAACGGCATACGTATTTCTGAGTAACCGTATTGTTTGCACACATCAAACATAGCCCCTTCCAATAACTGCCACAGTGGCGTTTTATCCGGCAATATATCGTGCATACCACGAATGGCTTGTAGCTTTTTACTCATATGGATTAGTGTTTAGAAGAGTCGAACTTGCTTTTTTCCAACAAGCCCACTTCGTGTGAGTCTGGATACAATTGCTTTAGCTGTAAAACATAGCTAACAACGCTACTTCTATCACCTAATTTATCTTCTGCTCTAATGCCCAACCAAAGCGAAGCCGGCGTGTGCTTATGAATCAATTTAAAGCGCTGAAGATAAGCTCGCACTGATAAATAGTTTTCCATTTCAAATTTTAGCTTCGCCATCTGTAGCAAAGTCACTGCCGAGCGTTTATTACGTTGCAGAGCTGTACGGTAGTAAGTTTCCGCCTTATCAAGGTTGCCTGCCTGCCATGCGCACGTTCCGGCATTTGTTAAGGCCAAAATGACTGACTTATATAACGGATTTTTCATCGCCAAATTAAAGCGCTTATCCGCCTGTTCATACTCTTTGTTACCGCACAAATAACGCGCATAGTTGTTTTGAGCACTTGAATTTTTAGGACTTAAACTCACGGCCTTTTTGTAATGCTTGCCAGCCAGTTGCTTCTCTCCCAAACGATCATAAAGTACCGCAGTTACATTATGCGCATTGCTTGAAGAAGGGTCTATTAAGATAGCTTTCTTTAACTTTTCTAAGGCCACTTCATTCATGCCTCTGTTCATGTACTCCACACCCAGTGAAGTATAAACATCGGCAGGGCTTTTTTCAGCGCCTTGTATCGCCGATGACGACTCTTCTTTTATGTGTTGAGGCTGACATGCTGCCAACGTAAAAATGACCGATAACACCAGTAAACGTAGCACCCATATTTTCATGGCATTGCCACTCGCTGGTTTTTTAACTGTCGCTTCGTTCTATCTTTAACCTTACCCACTAACTGTCCACAAGCCGCATCAATATCATCGCCGCGTGTTTTTCGTGTCGTTGTTATCAACCCCGCCTCTCTCAGAACATCCGTAAAACGGTGAATAGCATTATTACTTGACCGCTTATATTGCGTGTTTGGAAATGGATTAAACGGAATTAAGTTTACTTTCGACGGCACTTCGACCAACAAACGCGCCAATTCATGCGCTTGTTCTACCGAATCATTAATACCGCTCAACATCACATATTCAAATGTAATTTTGCGGCGTTTCTCGCCTTTTATATAGTTTTTACACGCTTCTAATAATTCGGCAATGGGATACTTCTTATTAATAGGCACTAATTCGTCACGCAACTTATCGTTCGGCGCATGAAGAGAAACCGCCAAGCTGGCCTCACTTACCTCAGCCAAACGATACATGGCTGGTATGACGCCTGATGTACTTACTGTCACACGGCGTTTTGCTAAACCGTATGCGAAATCGTCCATCATTAAGTTTAATGAGATGACCGTATTTTTGAAATTAAGCAATGGCTCGCCCATCCCCATCATCACAACATTCGTCAAATTCGCTTTACCTTTAAGTGCCTTGGCCGCCACCCAAACTTGGCCAATAATTTCTGCAGCCGATAAATTACGGTTGAAGCCTTGCTGAGCCGTTGAACAAAACGTACATTCAAGCGCACAACCTACTTGAGACGAAACACATAAAGTGCCTCGACCTTCTTCAGGAATAAAAACCGTTTCTATACGATTTTGGCCGTCTAGTTCAAGTACCCATTTGTAGGTTCCATCCTCAGACTTTTGCTCTAAAACGATCTCGGGCACACGTACTTCAGCAACCTCAGCAAGACGCTGTCTCAACGCCTTGCTGATATTGGTCATTTGCTCAAAATCGGAAACACCCTCTTGGTGAATCCATTTTAAAACCTGCGTAGCACGAAACGGCTTTTCACCCATCTCGGTAAAAAACGCTTCAAGACCTTGGCGGTCTAGGTTTAGCAGGTTTTGTTTTGAGCTCATTCGTTATTAACGTAGGCGTTCGCAAAGTTCGTCATCGCTAAAGAAGAATTTAATTTCTTCAGCGGCTGTTTCTGGTGCATCAGAGCCGTGTACTGAGTTTTCATCAATGCTATCAGCAAAATCTTTACGGATAGTGCCCGCATCAGCATCAGCAGGGTTTGTAGCGCCCATCACTTCACGGTTTTTAAGAATCGCATTTTCGCCTTCAAGCACTTGAACCATAACCGGTCCAGACATCATGAAATCAACCAAGTCGTTATAAAAAGGGCGCTCTTTATGAACAGCATAAAAACCTTCTGCTTGCTCACGCGAAAGCTGTAACATTTTAGACGCTACAATTTTCAAACCTGCTTTTTCAAAGCGAGCATAAATTTGTCCAATTACATTTTTTGCAACTGCATCTGGTTTTACAATAGAAAAAGTACGCTCAAGCGCCATAGTATTACTCCAACAATAAAATTAATTTTAGAAAAAACCGTGTAAATTCACGGCATTAGGTTATCTGGTAACGCGTTACCATAAAGTGCGTAGTTTACAGATTGTGGGCAGTACTAGCAATCACGTCGACACAGGTCTGCATGAGTTTTCTACGTTAAATAAATCGCCTTATAGAATTGTTACGGTTCTACGGTAAAACTTTCGCCGCAACCGCAGGCATCTTTAACGTTGGGATTATTGAATTTAAATGCCGAATTAATGCCTTCACGGGCAAAGTCGAGTTCCAAACCATCTAGAAAGCTCAACGAGTCTTCGTTAATAACAACCTTAACGCCATGCTCTTCGAAAACCGAATCCCCATCCTTTACTTCATCAGCAAAATCAATCACATACGCATAGCCCGAACAGCCAGACTCACGAACGCCCAAGCGCAAACCCACACCGCTCCCACGTTTTCCCAATTGTTCTTGTACTTGTTTTGCTGCGCTTTGTGTTAACGAAATAGTCATAATACCCTCAATAAATTATTTACTTCTACTGCCTTAGAACCCATAAAAACCATATGGTTCATTACTTATGCTTCTGATAATTCCRACAATGCAATGGTTAATACCGTACCTGTTATTATACCGCCTACAACATGCGCGTAAATCAGCATCACTGAGCGATTATTAATTAAACGGTTACGCCAAATAAAACCACCTAAGGTCAGCATAACACCTGCAAGCAACAATGCTTGAGGCAACAAGCCTGACTCATCCGGATGCATTGGGTCGCCGCTCGCACTTCCAGCTACCAACTGCATTATTATCATCATAAAAACTGCTGCGCCACTTACAAAATGCAACAGAGTGATAAACATGTCATTTTCTTTCTTTTTTATAACTTGGACAAGCATATAAAGACCCAATAACGCACCGATAATAAAGAAAATACCAGCGGCATAGCCCATAAATGGGTTAATCCCCGCCAATGCGTCGGTCGTCTTTTCCATACTATGGCCCCAATCCCACCAATCGAACAAATTCGCTCCCCAGTTCTTTAACATTATTTTGAATAAATGAATTCTACCCGATACTGCTTTTTAATGGGCGTTCTTAACTAAGAAGTCACTCCTTATCTTTGCTGAACACCCTCCGTTTAACATATAATTCAGGTCATCTAATCACTTAACACCGTTTCTATGTTTGACATTGGCTTTTTTGAAATTTGCCTGATTGGCATCA
>JAESRY010000182.1 GCA_016764415.1 Cycloclasticus sp.
AAACAAAGCTTATAGAAGCCTGGGTGTAAGCCCAGGCTTTTTTTGTATTTGGGTTGATACGTTTGAGTTTACTTGGGTATATTACGTTCCTATGCTCACGGGGTATGATTTGCTTTGAAGTAAAAAAACATCTGTGTAATTCAGCTTTATAAGTCAGGGACCATAAGTTTGTTATAGTGTCATTCTAGGGGGATGCAGTTTACTTCCATGTTTTTCCTAAAGGTAAAAAAATAAAAAGGGGTTTGTATGGGGTGGTTGCTGATTTCATCACGGGTTTCACTCGTGAGCGTTACGTTTTTATTGATTATTTTTTCTAATACTGTGATGGCGGGTGGAGGCTATTTTTCTCTGGGGTACGGGCACGTTGCAAAGCAAACATCTGGCGCCGTAACTGCCGTAGCTGAAGATGCTTATGCAGGCGCATCTAACCCAGGAAAGCTAACCGCGGCAGGTAATCAGTTTGAAATAGGGGCTGAGTTTTTTAACCCGCAGAGGAAAGTAAAAAGAAGAGGTGCAACTGGCACCGATTCTATTTATAACTTCTCCTCTAACAGCCGTAACTCATTTTTTGTTATTCCTGAGTTTGCTTATTCACACCAGCTTAATGATGAGGTGGCGGTTGGTATAACGGCCTACGGTAATGGTGGTTTAAACAGTGAATATACGGAAACAACGGGTATTCCAGGTACGAATGCTAACCCAGCATCGTGCGGAACAAAGCCGGGCAACTTCTTTGCAGGCTGTGATGAAGCAGGTTTTGATTTAGCGCAATTAATTATTGCGCCAACTATTGCGTGGAAAGTAGCACCCGGTCATAGCATTGGTGTTTCACCCTTAATTGCGATTCAAGCCTTCGAATCGTTCGGTTTAAATGCTTTTTCTGTATTGTCAAAATATCCTACAAAATTCACTGATAATGGGCATGATTTTGCCTTAGGCGCGGGAATTCGTGTGGGTTGGTATGGTGAAATAAACTCTTGGCTTTCGTTAGGCGCAGCATATTCAACAAAAATATATATGCAAGAATTTGACGATTACAAAGGCTTGTTTGCTGGCGGCAGTTTTGATATTCCAGCTAATTACAGTGTAGGTGCGGCGATACGGCCAAATGATAATTGGATTGTGGCGTTAGATATTCAGCGTATCGAGTTTAGTGAAGTAAAAATGTTAGGGAATAGCTTACTTAATTCACTAACACCCGGCGGACCTCCTATTGGTAGTGAGCATGGCAGTGGCTTTGGTTGGCAACATAATCAAACAAACTATCGCGTAGGCTTAACTTACTTTGCATCAAAAAAGCTTACTTTAAGGGCAGGTTATGCTTATGGAAAAAGGCCGAATGACAATCACCTTAGTTCAACCACTTTTAGTTTGTTAACTCCAAACCCAATCCATCAAGCGAGTGTTGGATTGAGCTGGGAAACTAAAAGCGGCAATGAATTACACGTTGGTTTTGAGCACTTCTTCAAAGATACACTAGCGGGACCATCAGCACTTTTCCCTGGTGCTAGAGAGTCTGTAACACCGTATGTTCATGCTTTGCATGTGGCGTGGACGTGGCATCTTTAAGGCTTAAATAAGCGGTTAAAACGTTGGCAATTATTTTTAATGCCATTGGCTAAGAAGATTTGTTCAATCACTGCTACATAGTCGGCACCCTTATCAACGAGTGTTTGCGCGTTACTATGGTGGATTCCACCAATGGCCACAACGGGAATTGATAGCCTTGTTTTGGCTTGAACCAGCAACTCTGTTGTTGCTAGCGGTGCTCCCGGTTTAGAGTTCGAGTTAAAGAAACGCCCAAACGCGACATAGTCAGCACCTTCGGCTTGTGCATCTAGCGCTAAAGATAGCTGGTGATGGCAGGTGCTACCAATAATGGCGTCATCGCCCAATAATTGCCTTGCGTGTTGAATAGAGTGATCAGTTTGCCCTAGGTGGACACCTTCCGCGCCACAGGCTAAAGCTAATGCAGGGTCGTCATTGATAATTAACGGCGCACCATACGTTTCGCAAAGTGCATGCATGGCATTGGCGCGTTCAAGCAATGTGCTTTTAGCGCTAATTTTATCTCGATACTGCAAAAGGCTGATACCAGCTTGGAGGGCGGACTCAACTTTTTTTAACAATAATTCAGTGTCTTTTAAATCAGGTGTAATGGCATATAAGCCACCATTCAGCATGGGCTTAGTCATGTTGTGAACGGTTGGGGAAGCGTTGCCCTTTGCCCATTTGTTGAGCGTGCTTAACGGATGTAAAAGTGTATGTGCTCGCTTGTTCCACCGCGCTCATCATACTGTCTCCTTGTGCTATTAATGCAGCAATAGCAGAGGCTAGCGTACAACCCGTACCGTGATACTCGCCGTTTAACCTTGTTGATGTTGTAGTTAAAACACACTGCGTATTTTTATAAAGCCGGTTGATAACATCGGTTTCAGCTTCATGCCCACCGGTGATTAATACATATTGAGCGCCTAATTCAGTTAATGCGCCGCCGAGCTCATCAATGTTGGTTCCAGCCGGTAATTTAGATAGTTGCTGTGCTTCAATTGAGTTTGGCGTGAGTACGGTCGTTAGGGGGATAAGTTGAGTTCTAATGGCGTCTATTAATTGTTTGTCTGCTAAAGGGGTGCCATCTCCGCAAGCGAGTACGGGGTCAAATATAACCGGTATGTTTTTGTGTTGTTTTAAAATGGTGGAGATGGCGTTAACGCATTCAATTGAGCCTGTTAAACCGATTTTAATGACGGCAATATCCATGTCATTAAATAAAGCTTGGGCTTGTTCGAGTAAGTCGTTAGCATTAATAGGAATCAGGCGGTGCACGGTCTGAGAATCCTGAATGGTCAAACACGTGATAATGGAACAAGGGTGGCAGCCAAAGTGAGTAATTACCTCGGCATCAGCTTGAATACCAGCGCCTCCGGAAGGGTCGTGACCAGAAATAGTCAAAACAATGGGCTTGGGTGAAATATTTTTAGCTAAATCAGGCAAAATAGTGATGTTGTTAGGTGGTTTAAACGGATGTTAGAGCAATAAATTTATAACAACAAGTGTCTGTTAGTGAGCAACAGCGTAAAATAGCGGATTATTTAAAGAAACCTCGTAACACGTCATGGCAAAAACAAGTAAACACACCCAGCTTCTAGACTTATTAAAGCAACGCATCTTATTGCTGGATGGCGCAATGGGCACGATGATTCAGTCGTATAACTTTGACGAAGCAGATTACCGTGGCGAGCGTTTTGCGGATTGGCATAGTGATATTAAAGGCAATAACGACTTATTATCACTAACCCAGCCGAACACGATTAGAGCCATTCATCTCGCGTACCTAGAGGCAGGTGCAGATATTATTGAGACCAATACGTTTAACTCTACGCGGGTGGCAATGGCCGATTACGATATGCAAGATTTGTCGTATGAGATTAACGAAGAGTCTGCACGTATTGCGCGGCAAGCGGCGGATGATATTGAAGCAAAATATCCCGAAAGAACGTGTTTTGTTGCCGGTGTTTTAGGCCCCACAAATCGCACGGCGAGTATTTCACCCGATGTGAATGACCCTGCGTTTAGAAACGTTAGTTTTGATGAGCTTGCTGATGCGTATACCGAGTCGATTGATGGCTTGATAAAAGGCGGTGCCGATATCTTATTGGTGGAAACAATTTTTGATACCCTCAATGCCAAAGCTGCGTTGTATGCGATTGAAACGTATTTTGAAACGCATAACGTGGAATACCCTGTAATGATTTCCGGCACGATTACGGATGCCTCTGGCCGAACATTATCCGGCCAAGTTACCGAAGCGTTTTGGAATTCCGTGCGTCACATTAACCCTATCAGCATTGGTTTTAATTGTGCTTTGGGTGCAGAAGAATTGCGTCAGTACATTGAAGAGTTGTCACGCGTTGCTGATACCTATGTAACCGCACACCCGAATGCGGGGTTGCCGAATGAATTTGGCGGCTACGATGAAACGCCAGAAGATATGGCCGGACATATTCGAGAATGGGCGCAAAGCGGTTTTTTGAATATTATTGGCGGTTGCTGTGGCACATCACCAGAATTTATTACGGCGATGAAAGAAGCGGTGAGTGACTGTGCGCCAAGACAAATACCAGCGTTAGAAACGGCTTGTAAGTTATCTGGTTTAGAACCGATGAATATCACCCAAGACTCGCTATTTATCAACGTGGGTGAGCGCACCAACGTAACGGGTTCGGCGCGTTTTAAACGCTTAATTAAAGAGCAAGATTACGAAACAGCGCTAGATGTCGCGCGTCAGCAGGTAGAAAGTGGTGCGCAAGTGATTGACGTCAACATGGATGAAGGTATGTTGGATTCAAAAGCGGCAATGGTACGCTTCTTGAGTTTGATTGCCGCCGAACCTGATATTTCGGTTGTGCCGGTGATGATTGATTCGTCCAAATGGGAGATTTTGGAAGCGGGTTTAAAGTGCGTGCAAGGCAAAGCTATTGTTAACTCTATCAGCCTAAAAGAAGGTGAAGAGAATTTTATTCGGCAAGCAAAAACCATCATGCGTTATGGCGCGGCGGTGATTGTAATGGCGTTTGATGAAACCGGCCAAGCGGACACCTTTGAGCGCAAAGTGGACATTTGTACGCGCGCCTATAAAGTGCTGACTGAAAAAGCAGGGTTCCCACCCGAAGATATTATTTTTGATCCGAATATTTTTGCCGTAGCAACAGGCATTGATGAGCACAATAATTACGCGGTAGATTTTATTGAAGCGACGCGCGTGATTAAAAAAACCTTGCCGCACGCGATGGTGTCSGGYGGTGTMWSWAAYGTRTCRTTYTCRTTTCGYGGTAAYRACSYGGTSCGTGARGCGATKCANNCAGTWNNTTTTTATACCACGCCATTAAAGCCGGGATGGATATGGGTATCGTAAACGCGGGGCAGCTGGCAGTGTATGACGATATTTCAGATGAACTGCGTGAAGCGGTTGAAGATGTCATTCTTAACCGTACGCCAAAGCAGGGCGAAAGCGCGACAGAGAACTTATTAGCGGTTGCCGAAAAATACCTTGATGTTGATTCAGAAGCGGCCGTTAAAGAAGCGGCGGAGTGGCGTTCGTGGCCGGTAAAAAAACGCCTAGAACACTCGTTAGTAAAAGGCATTACCGAATTTATTGAAGAAGATACCGAGCTGGTCCGGCAAGAAGTGGATAGGCCTTTGCACGTGATTGAAGGGCCATTGATGGATGGCATGAACGTGGTGGGTGACTTGTTTGGTGCGGGYAAAATGTTYTTGCCGCAAGTGGTTAAATCKGCGCGSGTKATGAAAAAAGCSGTGGCGTATYTMATGCCGTATATGGAAGAAGAAAAAGGCGATGTCATCACGAGTAACGGTAAAGTGCTGATGGCAACCGTTAAGGGTGATGTGCACGATATTGGCAAAAACATAGTAGGCGTGGTGCTTCAATGTAATGGTTTTGAGGTGATTGACTTAGGCGTAATGGTGCCAGCGGATACGATTTTAAAACAAGCGCGTGAGCACGATGTGGACGTGATTGGTTTGAGTGGTTTGATAACGCCATCGCTCGATGAAATGGTGCATATGGCGAAAGAGATGGAGCGCCAAGGTTTTAACGTGCCACTGATGATTGGCGGTGCAACGACGTCACGCGCACACACAGCAGTAAAAATTGAGCCGAACTATCATGGCGCAAGTGTTTACGTAACCGATGCGTCACGATCTGTCGGCGTGATGAGTCATTTGATGGATAAAAGGCCAGAGAATGATTACCAACAAAAAATTCGTGATGAATACGCCGAGGTGCGTGAGCGCCACAAAGGACGACAGTCCACCAAGCGCCAGCTTAATTTAGACGATGCGCGTAATAATGCAACGGAGATTGATTGGGCTAATTTTGTGCCAGTTAAACCAACGTTCTTAGGCACAAAAGTATTAAACGATTATCCGCTTGGAGACATTGCAGAATTTATTGATTGGTCGCCATTTTTCCAAACATGGGAATTGATCGGCAGCTACCCTAAAATTTTAGACGATGACATTGTTGGTGAACACGCGCGTGATTTATTTAAAGATGCGAAAGCCATGTTACAAAAAATAATCGATGAGAAATGGCTGACGGCAAAAGCGGTTATTGGCTTATTCCCAGCCAATAGTCGAGTAGATGATGTAGTGGTTTACGAGGATGAAACTCGTTCAACAGAAAGAGTGGTTCTGCATCACTTGCGACAACAAAACATCAAGCCGCCGGGGCGTAAGAACTACTGCTTATCTGACACCGTTGCGCCGGAGGGTTCGGGTATTAATGATTATGTCGGTGCGTTTGCGGTTACTGCGGGTATCGGTATTGAAGAACACATAAAGCGCTTCGAAGAAGATCACGACGACTATCAATCCATCATGATTAAGGCGTTAGCAGATAGATTGGCAGAAGCATTTGCCGAGTGTTTGCACCAGAAAGTACGAAAAGACTATTGGGGTTACGCGTCTGATGAGACGTTAGAGAATGAAGAGTTAATTGGCGAAAAGTACCAAGGTATTCGCCCTGCACCGGGTTACCCCGCATGCCCTGACCATACTGAAAAAGCCACCTTGTTTGCGTTGCTTAATGCAACAGAGAAAACGGGTATAGAACTAACAGAAAGTTTTGCGATGTACCCAACAGCAGCGGTAAGTGGTTGGTATTTCGCACATCCAGATGCACAGTATTTCAACGTAGGAAAATTGAAAAAGGATCAAGTTGAAGACTACGCAGAGCGCAAAGGCGAATCGATAGATTATGTTGAACGTTGGTTAGCACCCAGTTTGGCCTACGACCCAGATGACAATTGAGTTAAATTTCTACACGACGGACGGTTGCCACTTATGCGACGATGCGCAAAAGCTGTTGAAACAGTTATTGGTAGATTACCCGCAGTGTTACCAGATAGAAATTATTGATATCGTAGAGTCAGCATCATTAGTTGAACAATACGGTACGCGCATTCCTGTGGTTGCTGATGCTAATCGTGCACACGATTTAGGCTGGCAATTCGACTACCCAACCTTAATTTCTTTTGCAGAGGGGCTGGTCAAAAGTGGCTAATAATAAAAAAGGTATCAGATCATTTGCCTACATCATGGCGACGTTGAGTATCATCGCTGTGTTATTAGGTGTTGGTGTTTTTTATTGGCTAATTTTTGACGAGTCGGTGGCATCGTCTGGCGGTGCGAAACGCCCTATTAGTTCTTTATCTCAACCTGCTCCTTAGCGCGGAGATAAAGAACTAAAAACAGGCGTTTTATTCACTCGGCATTTGTGCAAAATCGACTGTTTCACAATCGTTTTTGAGCCACTCCATTTTAGAATCACAAAAGAGATTAATGGTCGGTTTAAAGGTGCTTGTATCGTCTAATGTGCCCGCTTTCACAATCACAAGACCTGGCATTGCATCGGCTTTAGAAAATAGTGGAGAGCCACAAGTGCTACAAAAGTGGCGTTTGATATCTTTCCCGCTATCCGCCTTTATAATGTACTGAGTTAGCGTGTCGCCGGTGATATTAAAAGCCTCTTCAGGCACGCCAATATTGATGGAATAAGCGGTGCCAGATGCTTTTTGACAGTCGGTACAATGACACGCTGCAGATATAACGGGCATAGCGGTTACTTCGTATTTCATGGCGCCACATAGGCACTGACCAGTTTGTTTATTCATTTCATTATCCTCAATTAGTTTAATCAAAAACGATACAGCGGTTTTTATATACAAGCACTTCGTTCTGTAAATGATGCCGTATGGCACGGGATAAAACAATCTTTTCGTTATCTTGCCCTTTACGCTTAAGGTCTTCCACGCTGTCATTGTGACGAATGCGAACGATATCCTGCTCAATAATTGGGCCTGCATCTAGTTCGCTAGTAACGTAATGACTGGTCGCGCCTAT
>JAESRY010000106.1 GCA_016764415.1 Cycloclasticus sp.
CACCAAGCAGAAAAAGACGTATGGAATTTCCATGTTTGAACTCGCTTGGGTTGKRTTGMNARCYWMGMTTNNCGGTTTGTTGTTTCTTCTTTAAACTGTCTTTCGTGATGGTTGTTTTAATATCCACCGCAAAACTGTTTGTTGCTATCAACATCACAAAGCAGAAAGTTAAAACATTAATTGTTTTTACTGCGTTCTTGTTCATCGTTTCTTTCTCATTTAATTCTGTTATACATTATCCCAGACACATTCACCGCCTGATGATTTTTTAATTTCTTCTAGACGTTGCTGGTGCTGAACAAGTTCGTCAGCATCTGCTTTTATARCGGCTAACCTTGCTCTATTTTTATCGAAAATCTTCGGTTTAAGCATTATATCCGCAGAACTTTCTTCAACAAACAACGAGTGTTGACCACCTGTCATCATCAAGTAAACGTCTGCTAAAATTTCAGAATCGAGTAAAGCGCCATGCAGTTGGCGATGGCTATTGTTTATTTCGTATCGTTTGCAAAGGGCATCTAGACTATTACGCTGCCCCGGGAACATCTTTCTTGCCATGATGAGTGTGTCGGTCACCTCACACCACAATCTCATGTCTGGCTTTTCAAACCCCATCAAGCGGTATTCATTGTTAATAAACCCCACGTCGAAAGGCGCATTGTGAATAATCACCTCAGCACCTTTAAGGTATTCGTAGAATTCGTCCGCAATATCTTCATACAGTGGCTTATCAGCAAGAAAATCATTGGAAAGGCCGTGAACGGCTTCAGCGCCTTCGTCAATAGCACGCTGTGGATTGAGGTATTGATGAAAATTATTACCCGTTAACCGTCTATTGATCAACTCGACGCAACCCACTTCAATGATACGGTGGCCTTGCCGCGGCTCAAGCCCCGTTGTTTCCGTATCTAGAATTATTTGTCTCATAATGTATCAATACCTAAGTTAGCCAAGGCGTCTGCCCTATCGTTTCCAGCATTGCCGCTATGGCCCTTAACCCATAGCCACTCAATGGTATGTTGTTGAATTAAGTCATCTAACTGCTGCCACAAATCTACATTTTTCACCGGCTTTCTACTCGCCGTTTTCCAATTTCTTTTTTTCCAATTAGGCATCCACTCAGTAATGCCACTTAAGACATATTTTGAGTCGCTGTTGATAGTGATATCACTCGGCTTGTTCAATACTTTAAGTGACTCTATGACCGCCATCAACTCCATGCGGTTATTGGTTGTGTCTTGTTCACCGCCATAAATTTCTTTTTGAGTGCCGTTATAACTTAATATAGCGCCCCATCCGCCTATTCCTGGGTTACCGCGGCATGCGCCGTCAGTGTATATCTGAACGTGTTTTGTCGACATGGCTTGTTTTTGTAGCTGGTTGCGTTAAAGGTGAAATAAAACGATTTTTTAAGTCTTTAAAATGGAATACAGACGTGCCACCTGATACACGCTTAACCGCCATAACAAAGTAGGCCGCTGGTAGGAACGGCAGCCAAACTAATAAGCTTTCTAACAATCGACTGCTTTTTTCAAGTTTTCGTAATGGGAACAAACAACAACCTTTGCTCTCTTCGATGTCGAAATTAAGTAATTTCAGCCAATCCAATACCCTGTAACGACTAATAAAGCGCCCATTCCAAGGCGTTTTGCGTTTTGCTCTGGGTAAAAATCGTGGCAAATGCCAAAAAGCCCACGGGTTAAACCCCGTCAACAACACAATGCCTTCTGGTTTTAATACTCTATTCACTTCACGCAGCACTTGATGCGGGTTCTGCGAGAATTCTAATGTATGCGGCATAATCACGATATCAACACAATGCGTATCAATAGGAAGGCTATCTACCTCGCCGGTAACACGGGTATATTTTGATACTTCTGCATCATCGTTATCTAAGATGGTGTAGTGCGCAAAGCGCATCGCTTCATGAAACTCACCTTCCCAACCTATAAAATCAAGTTGCAACACTTCTGCCCGAAAATTCTGACTGAGCTCTTCACTGAGTAATTTCGCCTCTGCATGCCGGTAAACCTTACCGATAGGCGTTTCAAACCAATGACGCAGTCCTACAGTGCCATCGTATGAAGAGTTTTTTTCGTCAGTCATTGCCATAACGCTTATAATTAGAAAACCAAATCACTCCGTTATCCACATTACTTAATGCAATATTTAATCACAAATCGACTACGTCGGTTTCTTTTATTTGTGAGCTTTTTAACACTTATATCCTGCGCGCAACTATCTTCTAAGCCCTTGGGTAAATCATTGGATAAGCCGTTGTTAATAGCGCCTGTTGTAACGGCTCCTATCGATGTCACACCGGTTGAGCCCATTATTAGCAAAAATGCTCCCGTCACATCTATAGTTGAAAAAAATCTATGGCAGCGGTTATTTGCACTTTACCAGTTGCCTCCCATTATAAACAAACGCGTACAAGCCGAGATTAACTGGTATGTGAAGCACCCTGCCTATTTACAGCGTGTGCAAAAAAATGCCGCGCCCTACCTTTACCATATTGTTAATGAAATAGAAAAGCGTGGCCTACCGGGCGAACTTGCCTTATTGCCTATTGTTGAAAGCGCCTACCGGCCTTTTGCTTATTCACATGGTAGGGCCGCCGGTCTTTGGCAGTTTATTCCATCTACGGGTCGAGCTTTTGGCCTTAATCAAACATGGTGGTACGACGGCCGTCGTGACATATACACATCAACTCATGCCGCGTTGACCTACTTAACGAAATTATCGACACGTTTTGATAACAATTGGTTACTCGGTTTGGCTGGCTATAATGCCGGTGGCGGTTCGGTATCATCAGCTATGCGCAAAAACTCACGGCTTGGAAAAAGCACAGATTACTGGTCGCTACCGCTGCATAAAGAAACCAAGCATTACGTACCCAAGCTATTAGCTATATCAACCGTTCTAGCGAATGCTGAAAAGTACAATATAACGCTGTTAGATATTCCCAATGCGCCCTACTTTGAGCGTGTTGATATCATCAAGCAAATTGACCTTGCCCGCGCCGCAGAATTAGCTGACATCACTATTGAAGAACTGTATGTTCTAAATCCCGCGTTTAACCAATGGGCCACCAGCCCTTCTGGGCCGCACTACCTGTTACTTCCAGTAAAAAAAGCAGCACATTTTAAGGAGCTTATAGCCAAGTTACCTGACTCGCAACGCCTAAGATGGGTTCGCCATAAAGTTAAATCGGGCGAAACCATCGGTCAAATCGCTAGACGCTATCGCACAACTGTTTCACAACTAAAACAAGCTAACGCTATCAAAAACAACATGATACGCGCCGGTAAACACTTGTTAATTCCCACAGCAAACTATAACGATGCCTTGTACCCAAACAGTGTTGCTATGCGTAAAGATGCCATCGTTAATAAAACCAGGAAAGGCCATCGAGTTGAGTATTACGTTAAGCCCGGCAATTCATTTTGGTCTATCGCAAAACAATACCAAGTATCTGTGCGACAACTCGCTAAATGGAATGCGATGGCGCCGGGCGATACATTAAAAGTGGGGCAGAAACTGGTTATTTGGGGTAGCCATTCACACCCAAATGCTAATGTTCAACTGACCTCTATTAATAAGCACCAAACCATCAATTACACAGTACGCCGAGGTGATTCTTTGTATTTGATTTCAAAGAAATTCAAAGTGACGATAAATGCTTTGAAGCGATGGAATACATTAAACAAGAAGTATTTAAAACCAGGACAAAAGCTCAAAATAATTGTGGATGTTACACGCTCTTAATCGCTTGGTTAAGGCATTTAGTTATACGTGTTAATTAACGTTTTGGGCACTATCAAATAACAAACAAGCAACTTTGTGTGTTTCGCTTATCTCAATATTTTCAGGGTCTATTTTGCTGCATTTTGGCATGGCTTCTGCGCAACGCGTATGAAAATGACAACCACTGGGTGGATTTGCTGGCGACGGCATATTATCAGGCAATTTGATTACCTCTTTCTTAAGGCTGTCATCCCACATCGGTATCGCATCAATTAATGCTTTGGTATACGGGTGCGCTGGGTTATTAAGCACCTCCTCCACCGTTCCGTATTCCACAATTCGACCTAAATACATAACCGCCACGTTGTCGGCTAAGTACGACACAACGGACAAGTCATGGCTAATGAATAAGTAACTCAGCCCTTGTTCGCTTTGTAAACTTTTGAGTAAATTTAACACCTGCGCTTGAACCGATACGTCTAGCGCACTGGTGGGTTCATCACAAACAATCACCGACGGATCAACTGCCAACGCGCGAGCTATACACAACCGTTGACGCTGACCACCCGAGAACTCATGCGGATAACGCAATCTTACATCTGGTGTTAAGCCAACTTTTTCTAGCAACTGATTACATTTTTTCTCAACATCGTTTGTTGAAAGATTCGGCTTTAAGGCACGTAAGCCTTCTTCCAGTATTTCACCCACCAACATTCGAGGATTCATTGATGAAAACGGATCTTGGAAAATAATTTGTAATTGCCCACGGTACGCTTGAAACTCTTGTTCAGACAGTGATAACAAATCCACGCCTTCGTACAAAACCTTCCCAGACGTCGCCTGCAATAGCTGTAGCACACCTTTGCCAAGGGTCGTTTTCCCACAGCCTGACTCCCCCACTAACGCGGTCGTCGTTCCCGGTAACAACTCAAAACTCACGCCATCAACCGCTTTAACCTGCCCTACCGTTCGTTTTAGCAAGCCTTTCTTAATGGGGAAATGAATTTTTAAATGCTCAATTTTTAACGATGATTTGTCAACTTGCACGCTGTTTGAATTTTCTAGCTTTGAAACTGGCTTAACCGTTAACCCATTGCTAACACCTACGTTTAGGCACCTAACTTGATGCGTGTCGTTCAGGTTTTCCCATTCAATACGAGAAGATTGGACGCACCGGTCTTCTTTCAAATCACAGCGGTCAGCAAAACGACAGCCTTTAAATTGTTGCGTTAGCTTCGGCACTGAGCCTGTTAACGTTACCAACGCCTCATTACGCTTATCCATATTCGGAATGGCGGCAAATAAGCGTTGGCTATAGGGGTGCGAGGGTTTATTAAAAAACTCATCCCTAGTCGCCACCTCAACCAATTCGCCTGCGTACATAACAGCCACCGTGTCTGCAATATCAGAAACGACGCCTAAATCGTGCGTGATAATCAATAACGACATACCGAGCTTACGCTGCAACTCTTTTAATAATTCTAATATTTGGGCCTGAATCGTCACGTCTAATGCCGTTGTGGGTTCATCGGCTATCAGCAAATCTGGTTCATTCGCCAACGCAATGGCTATCATCACACGCTGCCTCATCCCGCCAGATAACTGATGTGGGAACGCCGAATAACGCTCTTGTGCATCAGCAATACCGACTTGTTTTATTAACTCAACAACGCGCTGTTTCACTTTAATAGCGCTCGTTTTTTTGTGCGCTAAAACCGCCTCAGCTATTTGATCACCAATATTCATCACCGGATTTAATGATGTCATGGGGTCTTGGAATATCATCGAAATACGCGAACCACGCACCTCGCGCATATCTCTTTCGGCTATTCTTAGCAAATCCTTACCGCGATAAATAACCTGACCCGCAGTTATCGTCGCGTTACTGGGCAATAGGCGCAAAATGGATAACGCCGTCACTGATTTACCGCAACCCGACTCGCCCACTAATGCAAAGGTCTCGCCCTCAGCAATATTAAAACTGACGCCATCCACTGCATTAACCGTTTCAGACGGTTGGTTAAATTGGGTTTTTAGCCCTTGAACAGAGAGTAAATGGGTCGACATAGTATTATGCTTTTAACAAATCGACCACGGCATCCAGGCCGCCAACATTTAGTTGAATGTCCGTTTGCGCTTGAACGGTCGGTTTAGCATGGTAAGCAACACTCAGCCCGGCTATATTCATCATCAATAAATCATTTGCGCCATCGCCCATAGCAATAACCTGATGTTTCTCAATACTCAATTGGTTAGATAATTTAGTTAATAGATCTGCCTTTGATTGCGCACCAATAATATCGCCATCAACCTTGCCGGTTAACTTGCCGTCTTTAATTCCCAGCGTATTGGCTAAGGTGTAATCAAGCCCTAACCTTGCTTTTAATTTGTCCGTAAAGAAGGTGAAACCACCAGAAACCAGTGCTAATTTAATGTTTGACTGTTTTAGGTAGGCAATCAGCTTTTCTGCACCTGGGTTCAATTGCAATCGCTCATGATAAACGCGATCCAAGTCGCTAACAGGCAAGCCTTCTAATAAGGCAACTCGTTGAGTTAATGACTCTTCAAAATCCAATTCACCGCGCATGGCCGCCTCGGTAATCGCTGCCACTTGTGATTTTATCCCCAACATATCGGCTATTTCATCAATGCATTCAATTGAGATTAGCGTTGAGTCCATATCGGTTACTAGCAAACGAACAGCTTGGCCATCAAAGGGTTTTGATAACACGTTAACATCACAATTGAGTTGTTGCCTTATTGAGGCTAACGCAATACTTTTATCCGAATTCAAGGCATAGAAACCTTGTTTCAACGCTGCTTTAGAGCCAAACAAAGCCTCAATTTGTAATTGCTGATTATCAGAGATAGTGTCTTTATGTAATATATATTTGTACATTTATCAATTAGTTATAAGTTTTTATTAATCTATATTATTAAGTATTTGATCGTGGATCAAACGCATCTCGAACCACGTCGGCAAATAAATTAGCCGCCAATACTAAGATAAACATGAATATAAAAGCAGCCGTCAATGACCACCAAACAATCGGCTCACGTGCCATTTCCAGTCGTGACGTATTAATCATATTCCCCCAACTGTAAGTTGATGGGTCAACACCAATATTAATATACGATAGGACGGCCTCAGCCAGTACCAGCCCACTAAAGTCCAATACGATGGTAATCATGACCAGGTGCATCACATTAGGCAACACATGGCGTTTTAGTTGCTGTAAACGACTTACGCCCAACGCACGAGCAGCTAGGACATAATCCATCTCGCGTATTTTTAATGTTTCAGCTCGAAGTAATCGGCACAACCCCGTCCATGATGTAATACCCAGAATCATACAAAGCAACAATAAGCGCATATCGGCGCGGTCTTCAACGGTGGTAAATAGTTCGGGGTTATTCGCCATATACACTTGTGCCATTAATATCGCCGCGGCTATTAACAGCACACCCGGTATAGAACTTAACGTGGTGTAAAGGTATTGAATAACGTCATCAACCCAACCCCTAAAGAAGCCAGCCATTAAACCTAAACTAATGGCAATGGGCAGCATAACAAGCGTCGTTAAAGCGCCGATAACAAGACCCGTTCGTATGCTCTTGATGGCTTGATACAATACATCTTCGCCCACCTTATCGGTGCCTAAAATATGATAATAAGGCGCCACTGCTGCCATCATTCCAATCAAACAAAAAATGACTAACAGCGTTAATGCAGCTGTTCTTAATCCGCCGGATATAAGAACACTCTTTTGCCCATAACGGAGCATTAACAAAAACAGCACGCCTAACCATGCTAACAAGCCAAGCCCTAGCCCCTTAACGCTTTTAGTCATCACATCTGACATTTTATCAGCGTCCGGCTTATCTAAATGCGCTGCTCCATAGGTTAAACGGGGGTATACCCACTGAGTAATACCAGCATCATCAATCAAAATTTCTTTTGCATAGCCGGTATGAGCAAAGGGTTCTGAATAAGTCTTTTCTACCGTTGTTCTTAAAGGCGTAAGAATAATATCAAGCACGCTTAATACTTCAGTGTGTTCGCTCGCGTTTCCATTGGTTAGGACTTTTTGTTGATGCAGGCGTATAGAATCTAAAACGCCCACCAATACAAATACCAACAAAACAGTGAGCGAAACAACACCAA
>JAESRY010000107.1 GCA_016764415.1 Cycloclasticus sp.
TGTTCCATATCGGGGTGAGAGATAATGGCGAACGTACGGCGTTTTTGAAATTCCTTGGGCATGCTAATTAACTAGAACAGAAAATAAACAAGCATTATACGCCAAAGGGCATGCGTTTTACCTTACGCGTGCGTCACGTTTGGCTAGGTGAAAAATCTCTGTTACGCCAACTTTAAAAACGTGAAGCGTTATCGCTAATTGCTCTGGCTATGCTTTTCCTGCGAAAACAAAATCAAGCCTGCGTTAAACGGTGCTGCGTTTCAATCCTACTAAATCCCTTTGGGGATAATATCTAGCGACAACACTAACGCATCTTCTTTGCCATTTTCTGTCGGGTAGTAATTTTTACGCTGCCCAATTTTCTTAAAGCCCATCGTTTCATATAATTTAACCGCCATAGTATTTGATGGTCGAACCTCTAAAAAGAGGCATTCAGCATGCTTTTCTTTAGCAACAGATATTAATTCATTTATAAACTGTTTTCCCAAGCCCTGACCCTGATMTTTAGGTGTTAAACACACGTTTAACAAATGCGCCTCTCCAACAGCAATAGACAAAATGGCATAGCCAATAAACTCGCCTTCTTTGATATACGCCCAATTGGAATATCCAACGCTCATGCAGTCTTTAAAAATACCCTCGCTCCACGGGTATTTATACATTTGTTGTTCAATGGCTAATATAGAAGGCAAGTCTTGCTCTTTTAAGCGCCGAATATACAGCGGACGCTTCTTTGCTAAACCAAACAGTGCTTTAAATTTATCCCACACAATAATTATTCAGCGGCATGTCGGGCTAGTTGAATATCCGCCCAGGCTTCTTTTTTTGCCAACGGCATTTCTATAAGGTGCTTCAAGTCGTGAGTGACAACAATGGGGCAGTTAATGTCTGCAATCGTCTGCACATTGCCTCTGAGTTCGCGCAACCCCTCTTTAGATTGCAACACGCTTCTAGCCGCTTTTTCACCTAGCAGCAAAATAATTTTGGGGTTAATCAGTTGAATTTGACGGATTAAGATGTCTCTGCAGCTTGAAAGAGAATCAGACTGAACCGTCTCATTTTTCGAATGGCATTTTGCGCTGCTAGTAAGATAAGCGTCTGCTTTTTTTGTGCCTACTGCCAGTAACATTGCTGACAATAAATGTCCCCTGCCATCACTAAACAGTCGGCCGTCTCCATCGTCTTGTTCAGATGGATAGTCACCAACAATAAGCCAATCAGCTTGTCGCGCACCTTCCCCAAAGATGGCTTGCCTTCTGTGTGTGGATGCCTCGCAACGTGTACATGCATTCGCAACTGAAGATAATGCGGTTAAATCCTCTACACTAGATAATTCAGATAGGTTTAAAGGCGGCAGTGATGTTGGCTTTTTGCCGCGTTCTTGCCAAACCTGAACGCCCATAGCATCCAAATAATCTAAACGACGTGCCTGACGACTAGTCATTCAGTTGAATCAACCTTCTTGTCTCGACGCTTGCGCCTTAATAAACTCATGGTGAGTGCAATACCGGAGAACGTATAAATTAAAAAGCCAACAAACAAGACCAATGGTGGCGCTACATAAATAAGCGCTAACACGAGCATCACAATAACAGCCACGACGAAAGGTACTTTGCCGGTGAAGTTCAGTTCTTTAAAACTGTGATAGCGAATATTACTGACCATCAGTAACCCTGCAAAAGTTGTGACCGCACACAAACCGTAAACCGCCAGCGGACCCGATAACTGATGGCTTTCCATCACCCATATATACCCGGCTACTAAGGCCGCCGCCGCAGGACTTGCTAGCCCTTGGAAGTAACGTTTATCTGCCGTATTGTGTTGCACGTTGAAACGCGCCAAACGTAATGCACCGCAAGTTGCGTACACAAAAGCAATCATCCAGCCAACTTTGCCCAACGATGCCAAGCCCCATGAATACGCAATCGCGGCCGGCGCGACACCAAATGACACTAAGTCAGCCAAGCTATCGTACTGCGCGCCAAATTCACTTTGTGTGTTGGTCATTCTGGCAACACGGCCATCTAAGCCATCAAGCACCATCGCAATAAAAATCATAATCACTGCTATTTCAAAGTGCCCGTTAATGGCACCAGTAATGGCGTAAAAACCGGCAAATAAAGCACTAGTTGTAAATAAGTTAGGTAATAAATAAAGACCTTTAGACGGGACTTTTTTAGTTTTTTTCATCTATAAATTTTCAAATTATGGTGATTTCAGTATAACTCAGCAGACGAATTTAATGACAAAAAAAACGGCCGTAAAAACGGCCGTTTTTTTAAATGAAAAATTTCTTTTAGTTTTTAGATTTATCAACCAATGCGTTTGCTGTAATCCAAGGCATCATCTCACGTAATTTTCCGCCTACTATTTCAATTTGATGAGCTGCATTATTTCTACGATTCGCTGTCATTGATGGGTAGTTTGACGCACCTTCAAGAATGAACTGTTTAGCATATTCACCGTTTTGAATGTTTCTTAGCGCTTCACGCATGGCTTCACGAGACTCATCATTGATTACTTTCTTGCCCGTTACGTACTCGCCGTATTCAGCATTATTTGAAATCGAGTAGTTCATATTGGCAATGCCGCCTTCGTACATTAAATCAACGATCAATTTTAGTTCATGCAAGCATTCGAAATAGGCCAATTCTGGCTCATAGCCTCCTTCAACCAATGTTTCAAAACCCATTTTAACCAGTTCAACCGCACCACCACATAAAACAGCTTGCTCACCAAATAAGTCAGTTTCTGTTTCATCTTTAAAGGTTGTTTCGATAATACCTGTACGACCACCACCAATAGCGCCCGCATAAGACAACGCAATATTTTTTGCATTGCCAGAAGCATTTTGGAAAACTGCAATCAAATCAGGAATGCCGCCGCCGTTTTTGAATTCATTACGTACGGTATGACCTGGTGCTTTAGGCGCGATCATTATCACGTCTAAATCAGCGCGTGGAACCACTTGATTGTAATGAATAGCAAAACCATGGGCGAACGCTAACACTGCGCCTTGCTTTAAGTTTGGTTCAATTTCAGC
This sequence comes from Cycloclasticus sp., assembly GCA_016764415.1. GTDB lineage: Bacteria > Pseudomonadota > Gammaproteobacteria > Methylococcales > Cycloclasticaceae > Cycloclasticus. Next base: position 3,044 of record JAESRY010000107.1, read on the forward strand.
TTTATACAGTTGAGATTGGAATTCATCAGGTGTAAGAATCATCACTAGATCAGCACTGGCCACTGCTTCTGCTACTTCTTTAACAACAAGGCCGGCGGCTTCTGCTTTAGCAACTGATGATGAACTTGCTCTTAAACCAACAACAACATTAACATCTGAATCTTTTAAGTTATTTGCATGCGCATGGCCTTGTGAACCATAGCCGATAATGGCAACTGTCATGCCTTTGATGATTGAAAGATCCGTGTCTTTATCGTAGTAAATATTCATTTTTTTTCCTAGTTTTATTAAATTCAAATGCCCTACAAATCGTAAGCCATCACATTCTTTGTTTACAGCGTTAGCGCTCTCTCACCACGTGAAAGACCAATAACACCTGTACGTACCACTTCGATTAATTCATTTTCTAATGAAGATAAAAATTCATTTAACCAAATCGTCTCACCGGACAATTCGATAATTAAATAGCCATCCGTCTCGTCAGTAATTCGGGCTAACGAATCACCTTCCAACGCTTCAATTTTTTGCACGATGGCATCATTTTTTTTCACCTTCACTAAGACCAGTTCACGCTCTAATGAAAAAGACTCTGACAAATCAATCAACTTGACGACATCAATTAATTTATTCAGCTGTTTTTTAATTTGCTCGACTGTCTCGTCACTGCCAACCGTCACCAATGTTAGGCGTGATAACGTTATATCTTGAGTTGGAGCCACCGTGAGCGACTCAATATTATACGCTCTTGCAGAAAAAAGACCCGCTACGCGCGACAATGCCCCTGCTTCATTTTCAAGCAGTAAAGAAATAATGTGCTGACGACTCATGATGATTCCTTTTTATACTTAGAACTAGGTGCCATCACCATGTCGTTGTGCGCTTTACCTGACTGAATCATTGGGTAAACATTCTCTTCTCTGTCCGTAAGAAAATCTAAGAACACAGTGCGATCTTTCATTGCAAAGGCTTCTCTTAGTGCTGGTTCAACGTCTTCTTTTTTGGTAATTTGCATGCCCACGTGGCCATACGCTTCTGCCAATTTTTTGAAGTCGGGCAGTGCATCCATATAAGAGTGGGAATACCTGCTCTTATAGGTAAACTCTTGCCACTGACGAACCATGCCTAAATAGCCATTATTCAAGTTGATTATTTTTACCGGCGTGTCATATTGCAACATGGTCGACAGCTCTTGTAGACACATCTGAATACTGCCCTCACCCGTTACACAGGCAACGTCAGCATCAGGGTGCGCAAATTTAACGCCCATTGCTGCAGGCAAGCCAAAGCCCATTGTTCCAAGTCCACCCGAATTAATCCAGCGACGCGGTTTATCAAATGGATAATATTGAGCCGCAAACATTTGATGCTGACCTACGTCAGAGGTAACAAACGCTTCGCCTTTCGTGACTTTATACATCTGTTCGATAACGTACTGCGGTTTAATCGTACCCGTCGTTTTATCGTATGCCATGCCGTCAACAGCACGCCACTCTTCTATTTGATTCCACCAGTCGCCAATACGCGCACGGTCGAATGTTTCGTTTAAGCTTTCTAATTGCGCCAACATATCCAATAAAATAGGTTTTACTTGCCCAACAATAGGCACGTCAACGTTAATTGTTTTGGAAATAGACGCAGGGTCCACATCAATATGAATGATTTTTGCATGCGGGCAAAATTCTGCAATTTTACCGGTCACGCGATCATCAAAACGCGCGCCAATGGCAATAATCAAATCGCTATCATGCATCGCCATGTTGGCTTCATAAGTGCCGTGCATGCCCAGCATACCCATAGACATCGGGTCAGTACCTGGAAACGCACCGAGCCCCATCAATGTTTGCGTTACCGGGAAGTTCAAGGTGTGACACAGCTGTGTTAACTCTGCACTGGCTTCACCTAAAATAACACCACCACCGCTGTATATAACAGGGCGATTAGCCGCCTGAATAAGTTTAACGGCCTTGCGTGTTTGGCCTATATTTCCGCTCACTGTCGGTTTATAAGAGCGCATGCTCACTTCTTCTGGGTAGTGATACGGCACTTTAATAGCCGGATCCGTAATGTCTTTCGGTATATCAACAACCACCGGGCCTGGTCGACCTGATGTTGCTAAGAAAAACGCTTTCTTCATTGTTACCGCAATATCCGCAACATCTTTCACCAAAAAGTTATGTTTTACGCACGGGCGAGTAATACCAACCGTATCAACTTCTTGGAACGCATCGGTACCAATCACTGGGCGTGGAACTTGCCCTGTAATAACCACCATTGGGATTGAGTCCATATAAGCCGTAGCAATACCTGTTACTGCATTAGTAGCGCCTGGGCCAGAGGTGACTAGCACCACACCTGGTTTGCCAGATGAGCGTGCATAGCCATCGGCTGCATGCGTCGCACCTTGCTCATGGCGGACAAGCACGTGCTGTACATCTTTCTGCTTAAAAATAGCATCATAAATATGTAACACACACCCGCCAGGGTATCCAAAGACAAACTCCACACCCTCATCTTTCAAGGATTGGATGACGATTTCGCCGCCACTTAATTCCACAATGATTCTCCAAAAAAACAAATAATTTAATTCGATTTAACACGCACCACATTACTGCACGCAATCGAACTCGACAAAATACTAATTTTTAGGCCTTTGGTCAAGACCTTTCATTACTCTGTGTGTACTATATACTGAATTGATCGAGCCGAAATGGACATAAAACACAGGGAGTTTGTATGTATCGAATTTTATTTTTTTCTCTATGCCTAATTATATCCAGCACAAGCTTTGCGGCCATTTACCATTGGGTCGACTTAGAAGGCACTACGAATTATAGCCAACGCCCGCCCCACAACAAATCGATTCCGAGCCAAAAGATTATTATCAATCCGCCTGCCGCTTATACGCAACCCCAAATATCTATTCAAGACAGCGCTAATGAAATCGCTAAATCCAATACTGCACGAAAAGAGGCCAACGACAAAATACAACAGCAAGCTGCGGGCGAGAGGGCCATGCGCGAGCGCTGTAATACAAGTAGAAACAACCTTGCTGAATTAGATTACGGTGGCAACCGCTTATACAAAGATGCAGAAGGAAACTACGCAAGGTTGAGCGCTGAAGACAAAACCCAGCAACGAGAACAGCTTCAAGCTTTTATTAACGAGAACTGCAGCTAACAGCGAATTGTTCTCTCGTTATTTAGCTTTCCGTTCTTTAGCGACTAGGTAATCGGTGATTTTAAGCATATTTTCATAACTCTGTGCCATCGGCCCCGTTATCAAATACTTACCTTCAACCACCAGTGCAGGCACACCAGTTACTCCATAACGCTGAACCATATCTTTTGTTCGTGCCACTTTAGTGTTTACAACGAACGAACGATACGTTTTCTTAAACAGCGCCTCATCAACACCGTATTTCGCATAAAACTTTGCTAGTTTTTCTACTGTATTTAACGATTTATGCTCAACATGCATTTGATGAAATAAAGCACCGTGTGATTTTTCAACGACACCTAAAATATCAGCCGTAAAATACGCTCTCGCGTGAACTTCCCAATTCGCATTAAAAATAGCCGGTAAACGGTAAAAATTAACATCCTTCGGTACATTTTTTAGCCAAGGTCCTAATGCGGGTTCGAATCGATGACAATGCGGGCAGCCATACCAAAAAATCTCAATAACCTCTACGCGACTTGAGTCATCTGTAGCTTGTGCCGGCTTGATTAACTGGTAATCCACTCCTTCAGCAAATTCAGTTTCGTTTGCAAAAGCAGCATGTCCAAAAGACACAAAAAACATCACTACACACACCAACCAGAATTTACGCATATCTATCTCCTTATACAATAATCTTATAGCTCGCCATATGAATGCAAGCCAGACAAAAACATATTCACGCCTAAAAAGGCAAACAACGTGACGAACAAACCAACAATAGCCCATGTTGCCATTGGCATACCACGCCAGCCTTTAGTTAATCGCATATGCAACCATGCCGCATAATTCAACCAGACAATAAGCGCCCATGTTTCCTTAGGGTCCCAAGACCAATAACCACCCCATGCCTCTGCCGCCCATAAAGCGCCTAAAATTGTTGCTAAGGTAAAAAAGGCGAACCCAAGGGCGATTGATTTATACATCAGGTCATCGAGAATATCTAAATCAGGCAAGGTCATTGCAATGCCCGTAGAATTCCGCTGCTCTGCCTTGGCGCGAATCAGGTAGGCAGTACCCACCATTGCGGCTAAAGCAAATGCACCATAGCCAATAAAATTAGCTGGCACGTGAATCTTCATCCAATAGCTTTTTAGTGCTGGTACTAACGGTTGAATATCGGCCGCATTCCTATCAAATGCATACCAAAGTAAAAAGGCTACAGCCGCACTGATGATTAACAAAACGAACCCACCGAGCACACGCGTTTGATAACGGCGTTCGTAATATAAATACAGCAGTGCCGTAATAATAGAAAATAGAATGAACACTTCGTACAAGTTACTAACCGGAATATGCCCTACATCCAAGCCAATAAGATACGACTCACGCCACCTCACCATCAAACCCACAAAACCCATTGTTGTTGCCGACCAAGTCATCGCGCTTGCGACTTTCCCTGCAAATTCTGAACGGCCAAAAAAACCAATGAAAATATGCCCGAAACAGAGGTCAAACAGGATATAAAATCCGAAGAAACACCCGTTATCGAATCGCCTATTAAAGCCGTAAAAAAC
>JAESRY010000108.1 GCA_016764415.1 Cycloclasticus sp.
CGCTGAAAAATCCGACATGGGGATACTCAAAAAATTCAACAGAATCGTCGACATGGGTTTTAACGGCAAATACTCACCTAGCGGAACCAAGTGTTGCTTTAAATAGAATTGGTTCGGATAACGAACGCTATACAGGCCATTGTAATACTCGCCAACACCATCATCTAGCATCACCGGTAAGCCCAAAATAATATCGGAATGGTATAGCTCAGCCTCACGCTTTAATGTCGGTAAAAAGGAGTCTTTTACTCGGTGATAAAACATTGGAATAGCTGTTTCAGGCCAGATGATTAAATCCGCATCCCGATATTGCTGGCTCATCGTCATATAGGTACTTAAACTAACCTGCCTAAATGACTTGCGCCATTTCTTATCTTGCGGAATATTCCCCTGCAATAACGCCACTTTAATCGGCTCACCCAATGGCTCTACCCACTTAATTTGCCCAATTAATATCGAACCTGGCCAAATCACTATCAGCAGTAGTGACGCTATAAATTTATATCGTATTGTTGACTGAGATCTTTGCGCGAGTCCATTTTCCGCGATAGCGGCGTTAAAAACCGGATAAAAATGCCCATTTACACCTTGTAAACTACGCTTTATCGCCTCTTTTGTCTCGCCTAATGCGCCTACTGTTGGTGCTCTCACAAAAACTGACTCTCGTGCAAAAGTCTCAGACTCGTTAAACGCGTACGCAATAACCCCCGTCGTTAAAACAATCAACCAGGACATCCCCAATACACCCATTATCGGCCCCCAAGCTGATATCCATGTATCAATTTGGCTATAACCTAATGAGAGCCAAGGAAACCCCGTGAATAAAACAGCACGCAATGCTTCTAAGCCCACCCACAAAGCAGGGAACGCTAAAAGGTAACGCACAGCTGCGTTATGTTGGAAAAACCGGTTCAACAGATATGCTAACAGCGCCATATACAGCGCTAAAATAGCCACCATGCCCAACATAATGATGACAGCCAGCCAAAGCGGTGCATGACCAAAATGGTGAATACTGTAATAAACCCAATACACACCGTGACCAAAGTAGCCCCAGCCAAACGCGTAGCCAAATTTTATTGACTGGAGGCGGTTTAGTGGTCGAAGGAAAAACAAAAACAAGACAAGCGCTATAACTGCCATGTAAGGCAAGTCATACGGCGCGAAAGCCAACGGGAGTAACGCGCCAGATATAACACCACTGGCGATTAATTTTATCCGCTTAAGCATCCCTTCCTCTTGCTGATAGTTGTGCTATTTAGTCGTCTTTGGTGGCGTCAAGTATCGTCATCCGCAATAAATGAACGCGACGGTTATCAGCCCTTAACACTTCAAACAAAAATTGGTCAATTTGTGTGGTTTCTCCACTTTTGGGCACGTGCCCAAAGCTTTTCACCACCATGCCACCCACCGTATCAACGTCATCATCTTTAAAGCGCGTGTTGAAGTATTCATTAAAATCATCGACATCAGTTAATGCTTTGATATTGTATTGATCATCGCTACGCTGAAGAATAAACGCTTCTTCTTCGTAATCGTGTTCATCTTCAATTTCGCCAACAATTTGTTCCAACACATCTTCAATAGTAATCAAACCTGCTACCGAACCGTATTCATCAATCACTATTGCCATGTGATTTCTATTTGCACGAAACTCATGCAGCATGACATTTAAACGCTTGCTTTCAGGAACAAAAATCGCCGGGCGTATCACATCTTTCACGTCAAATTTAACCGATTTATTAACCATCACATAGCTCAGCAAATCTTTCGCCAAAAGAATGCCCACTACTTGGGATGTATCTTCATCTAAAACCGGAAACCGTGAATGCGCGGATTCGATAATCGGCGCGTATACATCACTTAGTTCTACATCTCTTGGGATAAATACTATTGATGAGCGCGGAATCATAATATCTCTGACTTGCAACTCTGAAACCTGAAGAACACCCTCAATCATCGCCAAAGCATCTTGACCTAACAGCTGTCTTTTCTCAGCATCTCGCATTAATTTGACGAGATCTTCGCGATCTTTCGGCTCCCCCATCAACGCTTGACCTAAACGCTCAATCCAAGATCGTTTTTCTTCAACTTCAACTGCTTTCTGAATCATGTTTCCTTTATGCCTCGTATGGATTATCAATCCCAATGCTACCCAATAAACTCACTTCTAACGCCTCCATCACTAGCGCATCGTCCGCTTTTACATGATCATAACCTTGAAGGTGCAGACAACCATGTACAACCAAATGCGCCCAATGATTCAGCGGTTGCTTCCCTTGTTCTTTTGCTTCTTGAAAAACAATTGGCGCACAAATAACTAGGTCGCCCAATATATCATCTTCCAACGCCTCTTCTGGCAAACCTGAGGGTAATTCAAAAGGGAAGCTCAACACATTAGTGGCGCCGTCTTTTTGTCGATATGATTGATTTAGCTCAGCCGACTCAACTTCATCAACCAGCCTCACCACAACGTCTGCGCCTTCACGCTCTTTCGTTGCCAAACCAACCCAGTCTGTAAATAACGTTTCACTGGGCAGTGATGCAGATTCACTGGCCACTTGTATTTCAACGCTCATGATTTTGTGTGTTTTTCGTACGCCGCAACAATTTTTTGAACAATCGGGTGGCGTACAACATCACTGCCATTGAAATGCGTGAAGCTGATACTTGGAATGTTTTTGAGGATTTTCATCACAGACTTTAACCCCGACTCTGTATGATACGGCAAATCTATTTGGGTAATATCACCCGTAACAACCACCGTTGAACCATAACCAATACGCGTCAAAAACATTTTGATTTGTTCTGCCGTGGTGTTTTGCGCTTCATCTAAAATAATAAACGCATCGTTAAGCGTTCTGCCCCGCATAAAGGCAAGCGGCGCTATCTCAATAATGTTCTTTTCAATTAGCTTTTCTACTCGATCAACACCCAGCATTTCATATAAAGCATCATACAAAGGCCGCAAGTATGGATTGATTTTCTCACTTAAATCGCCCGGCAAAAAGCCCAAACGCTCTCCTGCCTCAACCGCAGGTCGTGCCAAAATTATTTTTCCAACTTTTTCAGACTCTAGTGCCTCAACCGCACACGCGACAGCTAGGTACGTCTTGCCAGTACCCGCGGGTCCGATGCCAAAAACAATGTCATTTTTGGGAATGCTTTTAACATACGCTTGTTGGTTTCCACCGCGCGGCTTGATGATTTTCTTACGCGTATGGATAACTRAAGAATCATCTATATCAGCCAGYTGGTTAACGTCCATTTGAGTTTCCTGCATAAGTAAGTGCACCTTCTCCGGTGTTAATTGATCGCTTTGTGTGCTGTTGTATAACTCTTTTAACGCAGTGATAGCCGCTTTAACATCAACAYCAGAACCACTCACACTAAAATGATTGCCACGGTTTTTAACCTCTACGCTCATTCGCCTTTCTAGCTGGGTGAGATGCTCATTGAATTGACCGCACAAGCTAGCTAAACGCTTATTATTTGCAGGTTCTAAGCTAACATCAACGGTTGTTATTTGACTACCCAATTTAAGAAACTGACCGCCTTTCGTTACGTTCTAGTTGTGGCTGTACCACATCAACTTTAACCATTCGTCCTCGTAAAGAATACGGTAGCGCTTCTGTGATTAGCACGTCGACAAATTGACCTGTTAAACGCGTATGACCGGCAAAATTAACCACGCGGTTATTTTCTGTTCGGCCCATCATTTGTAACGAGTTTTTCTTTGATTCGCCTTCAACCAATAAACGTTGAGTAGTCCCTATCATTTGTTTTGATATGTCGGCAGTTTGCTGCGTAATGATGTTTTGTAACCGTTCTAGGCGCTGTTTCTTAACCGCCATATCAATGTCATCGGGCATATCTGCTGCGGGTGTCCCCGGTCTTGCACTGAAAATAAAGCTGAATGAAAAGTCGAAACCTATTTTTTCTATTAACTGAATAGTCTCTTCAAATTCTTCATCGGTTTCTTGCGGAAAACCAATAATAAAATCCGATGAAAAGCTCATATTGGGGCGAATCTTTTTCAACCGACCCAGCTTTTCAATGTACATGTCTATTTCGTGCCCACGTTTCATTCTTGCTAACACAGTATTACTGCCACTTTGAACAGGTAAATGAATGTGATCTACCAATTCAGGAATGTCTTCATAGGCTTGAATAAGGCTTTCGGTGAATTCTTTGGGGTGCGAGGTGGTGTAACGAATACGATCAATACCATCAATTGCAGCGACGTAATGTAGCAATAAAGCAAAGTCAGCGACATCACCATCCGACATCTCACCACAGTACGCGTTAACGTTCTGGCCCAATAAATTAACTTCTCTAACACCTTGCGATGCGAGGCTAGATATCTCCGCAATCACATCATCCAACGGGCGACTAACCTCTTCGCCTCGCGTGTAAGGAACCACACAGAATGTACAGTACTTGCTGCAGCCTTCCATCACCGATACAAATGCTTTCGGCCCTTCTGCACGAGGCTCGGGGAGGTTGTCAAACTTTTCAATTTCCGGAAAAGAAATGTCCATCACCAATTTCTTTTTCGTTTGCGCTTGTTTTAACAAGGCCGGCAATCGGTGCAAGGTTTGCGGCCCAAACACCACGTCAACATAGGGCGCTCGGCGGCGTATTACTTTGCCTTCTTGGCTCGCAACACAGCCACCCACACCAATCAGTAAGTTCGGGTTTTTTTCTTTTAATGGGCGCCAACGGCCGAGCTGGTGAAAAACCCGCTCTTGCGCTTTTTCACGAATCGAACACGTATTAAGAAGCAACACATCCGCTTCTTTCTCATTGTCGGTTAATTCTAAACCGTCGGAATCTGCCAGCACAGCGGCCATTTTCTCAGAATCGTATTCATTCATCTGGCAGCCGTGTGTGCGTATAAAAAGTTTCTTTGTCATATCACTGACATTCTACAACATCACCACTAACGAGGCCCACCGCCTTTTTTAACCATCATGCCTTTTGATGGGTTATAACCCCAAACAGCAATTGCCATAAACACTGCAAACGCACCCAATGTATATAAAAACGCATATAAATTAAACTGCCCGTACAGCGCAAAACGAAGTAATTCAACCGCTTGCGAGAACGGGTTATAACTGGCCAGGGTGAACAGCAGTTCGCTCGATTCTTTAATCTTCCACAACGGGTACAGCGCCGTCGACATAAAAAACATCGGGAAAATCACGAAGTTCATCACACCCGCGAAGTTTTCTAATTGTTTAATGAAGGACGATAGCAACATTCCTAATGCGCCCAGCATCAGCCCGGCTAAAATTAATGCCGGAAAGAGTGTCACATAACCCAACCAAGGTGCTTGAATGTCATAAAACCAAGCCACCAATAAAAACACATAAGCTTGAAGAATGGATACAAACGTTCCCGCCATCAATTTACCCGTTAACAAAAACCAGCGAGGAAGTGGGCTGACCAACAAGGTCTTCATGCTGCCCATTTCACGGTCATACACCATCGAAAGGGAACTTTGCATGCCGTTGAATAATTGAATCATGCCAATCAAACCCGCAGCGATATACACCTCATATAAAATATACGTTTCATACGGTGGCATAATGGCAATACCCAGGGTGGAACGAAAACCTGCTGCAAACACAAATAACCAAACTAACGGCCTAACCAACGCTGCCACAAAGCGTTCGCGTTGTCGTAAAAAGCGCCATAACTCACGCTTAATAATCCCGTTCAAAGCAATGCTGGCATGGCCTAACTTCATGATTTTGCACCCTGCGTTAATTGCTTAAAGGCCTCTGAAATATCGTCGGTCGTTTCACCCTGACACACCTCGTTAACCGAGCCCTGTGCTTTAATGTTGCCTTGGTGCAAAACAATAAGCCGATCGCTAGGATAAATTTCATCAATCAAATGCGTTGCCCACAATACGGACAAGCCATCGTTTTTACACAAGTCATGCACGTGCTCCACAATGCCTTGACGACTCGGCACATCTAATCCTACTGTCGGTTCATCCAGTAACAACAAAGACGGTTTGTGCAATAAGGCTCTGGCGATTTCAACACGGCGACGATGGCCGCCGTTCAGTTGCCGAACTTTCTCATGTTGACGGTCCAACATGCCTTGGCGTTCCAATTCTTCTTGAATACGTGTCGCCGCTTGCTGTCGGCGCATGCCATGTAAAGATGCATGGTAATTTAAATTCTGACGTACGCTTAAATCCAAATCCAAGGTGGTTTGTTGAAACACCACACCCAAATTAGCCAACGCCTCGCATGACTGTTTTTTAACGTCAAAACCATTAATAAGAATTTCACCATCACGGCTATTGTACAAATGCGTAATCAGTGAAAACAGCGTGGTTTTACCCGCTCCGTTAGGCCCTAACAAAATGCTGCATTCGCCCGGCTCTATAGCAAAATTAATGTCCGTTAAGGCTGCTTTTTTTCCGTACGCGTAGCTGAGYGTTTTTACTGATAAAGAGGCCGTCATTATTTAACCACGATGCCCCAAGGGTAATGACCGACTCGAACGGATTTTGTTACTTTTAACCTCTCAACATCAACGATCGAAATATCGTTACTCACGCCATTGGTGGYATACAAACGTGACAAATCGGGAGAAAAGGCCAAATTCCACACGCGCTGCCCAACCAATAAGTACTTCTCAACTTCAAACGTTTCTAGGTTTATAACGGCTACGCGATTGGCAGGGCCAAGCGCCACAAACAATAATTTATTGTTCGGGTGCGCAAGCACGCCTACTGGCTGAACAAGCTCTTTGTCCACACCCGCTATTTTAAAAAATAGCTTTCCTGTTTCTTGTTTACTTGCAACATTAATCCGCGTTAACGACCCGGCTATTTCCGAGGTGACAAACAACGATTTATTGTCCACCGAAAATTCCGCCGCTCTGGGGCGAGGGTCCACCAACGTGTTCTCTTTAATGCTGTTATCAGCAGGGTCAATCCAATGCACCATATTAGTTGTTTCAGATGTGTTAATTACCCATTGTCCATCGGCTGAAATCGCAATGCCTTCGGGCTCAACACCCACCGCAATTTCCGCGACGACACCCTTACTGCTAAGATCAATCACCGTCACAATGTTGTCGTCCTCATTTGAGACATACAAGCGACCGTTACTGGGGTGAATTCTAAACAACTCAGGGTCCTCTCCCGAAGGTAATTCACCCACCACTTTCAAGGTATTCACATCGAGAATTTGAATGGTATCGTCATCACTCGCAGCCACATATAGCAAACTTTTATCTTCACTTAACGCTATGCCACGTGGGCGCTGACCAAGCGGAACGGTTTTAAGCAGTTTTCCCGTAGCGCCATCTACAACGGCTAAAGCGTTATCTTTTTCTAAGGTGATGTACAGCGTATCTGCCATTGCTATCGTTGAGGATAGTAAAGCTAAAGCCAGTAAAATTAGTTTTTGCATGTTGTTCAGTTATTGATGATTTATTGACAATTAGATTCGGGCTTATCATACCCTAGCGTGTCTAAATAGGTGCGAGGATGTAAGAACTCTTTATGCGGCATCACCGATACAATCGACCGAGGTGTTGCCAATAAAACAGGCTGACGTAATTGATGATTCCAATCCCTAAACGTTAATTTAACGCCCTTAAAACCTGCCAAACTAAATTGCTCGCTCAGCAAATACTCTTTTATTGCGAGGGGCTCAATGCTTTTTGAACGCGTGACCGCTTCTCCAATAACTCGTACCGCCAACCAGGACGCATAATCAACGTCATTCATCCAGCGATTTGCT
>JAESRY010000109.1 GCA_016764415.1 Cycloclasticus sp.
TGGTACCGTTGAATTTTTAGTGACAGCTGATCAAGAATTTTATTTCTTGGAAATGAATACGCGCTTGCAAGTTGAACACCCCGTCACAGAATTGATTACTGGCTTAGACCTTGTTGAGTGGCAATTACGTGTTGCAGCCGGTGAGAAACTGCCTTTAGCACAAGAGGATATTAAGCTCAAAGGGCATGCTATTGAAGTACGAATATATGCGGAAGATTGCGACGCGGGGTTCGTTCCGCAAACGGGTTGTGTGATGAACTGGAAAACCCCATCAGGGCAAGGTATTCGTGTTGATAATGGCATCGTTAAGGGCCAAATGATTAGCCCTTACTATGATTCGATGCTAGCAAAGGTAATTTCATATGGTGACACACGTGATGAGGCTATTCGGCGTTTAAAACGAGCGCTTAAAGATACAGTGCTATTGGGGTTGTCGAGCAATAAATCGTTTCTACTGTCCTTGCTGGATGACTCTGCATTTATCGCGGGTATTGCAACAACACGTCATATTGAAGAAATCTTTTTGCCCGAAAAAGAAACGCGAGGGCCCTATGCTCCAAGTGATTCAATGTGGGCGATTGCAGCGATATTATTATCGCGAACAAACGGTGCAACAGGTTGGCGAAGTACAGGTTTTTTAAGCTGGCCCGTCAAGTTAAAGTTTCTAGATGTGCAACATGACTTTTGTGTTTCTCAAGATGGTGAGTTGTACCGAGTTGAGAGTGATGACCTTGAAACACAAAATGTTGTTATTTTAGCTGAGGAAAATGATCAATTGTCACTTCAAATTAATGGTGTGCATTCAGGTGCCCATGTTGCATTAGATGAGCGCCAACATATCTTTATTGATAGTCGCTCAGAAGTAGCGCAGTTTGAAAAGTTATCATTTTCTGAAAAACGAGGTGAAGAAGAACTAGCCGCTAATTTGTCAGCCCCAATGAGCGGTCGCWTTGCAGATGTTAAAGTTAGCATAGGAGATGTGGTGAATAAAGGTGACTTGATGGTAGTACTTGAGTCAATGAAGATGTTTCACGAGTTAACAGCGCAACAAGCGGGTGTTGTGAGCGACGTGTATGTAGGCGCAGATCAACAAGTTGAAGTGGGTGTTCCATTAATCGATGTGGACACGTCAGAATAGGATAGGATGAAAATGAAAAAAATTAAAATTGGTGGTGCTTCAGGGTATTGGGGTGATAGTGCCTACGCCACTAAGCAGTTACTGGAAAAAGGCAATGTGGATTATTTGGTTTACGACTATTTAGCCGAGGTCACCATGTCTCTGCTTGCTAATGCCCGTTCTAAATCCGATGAATTAGGGTATGCGACAGATTTTGTACAGCAAATTCTGAAACCTAATTTAAAAGCAATCGCAGACGGAGGGATTAAAGTTGTTGCTAATGCTGGCGGGGTCAACTTACCTGCGTGCCAAAAAGCTATTCAAGCAATATTAGATGAGCAAGGCATTCAACTTAAAGTGGGTGTTGTCAGTGGTGATGATTTATTGCCCCGTGCTGATGAGTTTAAAACAACCGGTGTTACTGAGATGACAAGCGGTGCCGCCTTCCCTGAAAAACTCGCCAGTATTAATGCTTACCTAGGTGCTTTTCCGATAGCCGCAGCATTAGATGCTGGCGCTGATATTGTTATTACGGGGCGTGTTGTTGATTCTGCCACCACGTTAGGCGTTCTTATCCATGAATATAAATGGGCATTGGATGATTACGACAAGCTATCCATGGGCTCATTGGCAGGGCATTTAATTGAATGTGGCTGCCAAGTAACAGGGGGTAACTTTACCGACTGGCGAGATACCAGCGATGGCTGGGCAGATATGGGTTACCCCATCGTTGAGTGTGAACAAAGTGGTCAATTTGTTGTCACGAAAGCGGATAATACGGGTGGCCTGGTTTCTGCGTTAACTATTTCAGAACAATTGATTTATGAAATTGGCGATCCACAAGCCTATTATTTGCCAGATGTGGTGTGTGACTTCTCAAATGTTACATTAGAAGACGACGCACCGAACAGAATCAGAGTGTCAGGTGCAAAAGGTTACCCGGCAACTGACCAATACAAAGTGTCCGCCACCTACCTAGATGGCTACCGCGCCACCTATACACAGTTAATTTCTGGATATGATGTGGTCGAAAAAACGCAAATTACAGGTGAAAGAATATTAGAACGTTGCAAAATATTATTTGCTGACTTGGGTTATGGCGATTTTAGACAATCATCAATAAACCTCTTGGGTGCAAACGCTCTATGGAATAAAGACATTTTTCAAACCCCCGATAATTTATTAGAAGTCGTTTTACGTATATCGGTTCATCACGACAAACGCGAAGCCGTGGCATTATTTTCAAGGGAAGTTATGGGTGTTATCTTGAATATGACGGGTGGGCGTTGTGCCGCTGGTGCAGCTGGCAGGCCAAAAGTATCACCTGTCATTAATCTGTATTCATTTCTATTAGATAAATCCAGAGTCAGCGCCATGGTTAATGTAGATGGGCAAGGTATTTCATTCCAATCCATCGAAGGTGAAGCGTTTGATGGAAGTCGAATTAAAAGAGCCGATGTACCTGCTATACCGACGAATAGCCAACAAACCCGTCAGGTACAACTAATAGAACTGGCCGTCGCACGCAGTGGTGATAAAGGCGATTTTGCCAATATAGGAGTGATAGCCCGTAAACCCGAATACATGGAATACATTGCCCAAGCCGTTACAGAAAGCTCTATTTCAAGCTGGTTCTCTCATATATTAAGTGGGCGAGTTGAACGTTTTTACTTACCCGGTATTAATGCGCTGAATTTTTTGATGTACGACGCACTAGGTGGCGGAGGCGTTGGCTCAATGAATATTGATGTTCAGGGGAAAACCTACGCACAACAGTTACTTATGATGCCAATCGATATCCCTGTTAATTTATTAGATTCATCCAATTAAGGAAAAACTCGTGTCCATTGCAAAACCCACTTTATCCTCACAACGAATTCAATCGATGCAAAGTACGGGGCATTGGCAGGATAAAACATTACTTGAATTTTTTGATGCTCATGTTGCAAAGCAAGGCGATAAAACAGCTGTTATTGCCTACCTAAAAGACAGTAATACAAACATTTCAAAAACGTACCAAGAACTTGCTAACTTATCTGACAGACTGGCGGCAGGTTTGCTCAAACAAGGTATCAAAAAAGGCGATGTCGTGTCTTTTCAATTACCTAACTGGTGGGAGTTTGTTGTTGTTTACCTTGCCTGCATGCGTGTCGGTGCCATCAGCAATCCGTTAATGCCTATCTTTAGAGAAAAAGAACTGGCCTTTATGCTCGGTTTTGCTGAGTCTAAATTAGTGATAGGCCCCAGTACGTTCAGGCAATTTAATCACGCTGAATTATTGAACAAGCTTCAGCCAAATTTACCCTCTCTTGAATCGGTTTGGATAATTGATGATGAAGGCCTGGAAACATATATGGTTGATGAGGTTAGTGAACAAGAAAGAGCAACTTTTAAAGACGTTAAATTAACACCCAATGATGTTTTTCTAATCATGTACACATCGGGTACCACTGGCGACCCGAAAGGGGTGATGCATACATCAAATACCCATGAGTACTCGGCGCGTAAATTTATAGAAAGAAGTGAGTTAACACACGATGAACTGATACTGATGGGCTCACCTACCGCACATATGACAGGCTTAATGTACGGTGTTTCTGTTCCCATAATGCTAGGTTCAACAACGGTACTATTAGACCAATGGGATGCTGAGCTTGCCTGGAAAATTATTCGCGATGAACACATCGCTTTTACCATGGGCGCGACACCATTTTTAGCTGACTTAAGTGACTCAAATGCTGTTGACGAATGTAATCATGAGAAATTCAGGCTATTTGCTTGTGGTGGCGCACCCGTCCCACCAGCTCTTGGACGTCGTGCATCAGCTAGACTGAATGTTAATTTAGTCACCGTTTGGGGAATGACAGAAATGTCTGCCGTTACCACCACTTTACTCACAGACACGGAGGAAAAAGTGTTTGAAACCGATGGCTGTCCATACGATGGCACGGAGGTTAGAATTATTGACCAACAAGGTACTGCTGTAGAAAGCGGTATAGAAGGGCGGTTACAAACGCGCGGCGCGGGTAACTTTGTGGGCTACTTAAAACGCCCTGAAGCGTACGACACTGACGAAGAAGGCTGGTTTGAAACCGGCGATTTAGCCAAAATTGTTCACCAACACTATATCCGTATTACCGGTCGCTCAAAAGACATCATCATCCGTGGTGGTGAAAACATCCCAGTGGCCGCGGTAGAAAATGTTTTATATCGCCATGGTGCCATTCAAGATGTTGCTATTGTCGCTAAAACAGATGAACGATTAGGTGAAAGGGCTTGCTGCTTTATAACCCTAAGACCACAGCAAAACTTCAACCTGGCCACATTAAAAACTTACCTTTCGGACGAAGGCCTTAGCAAAAATTATTGGCCAGAGTATCTAGAAATAGTCGATGCGATGCCAAGAACAGCGAGTGGAAAGATACAAAAATTTAAATTAAGAGACATGGCTAATAACCTTTAGTCGACACTCACATAGGAGACAAATATGAACCCAGCATTACTCACTGACGATGAAAAAATGATTCAAGAAATGGCGCAACGCTTTGCGAAAGAAAGGCTGTACGACGGTTACCGCGAACGTGCCATTAATAGTAAGGCTACACTCGATCGAGGCTTGATTACAGAAATGGGCGAATTAGGGCTTTTAGCACCTAATATTCCAGAGGAGTTTGGTGGCATTGGGTCAACAAGTTTCGTGAATGGTTTAATCTGTGAAGCCATCGCGTATGGTGATTTTAATCTCAGTTATTTGAACATGACCAATCCATTAATGAGCGATGTGATTATGCGTTTTGGGTCAGAAGAAATGAAGCACGATGTTTTGCCTAAAATGGCATCAGGCGAATTAATTTCAGCGTTAGGGTTAACAGAACCTCGGGGTGGGTCAGATGCTGGCAGCTTGATTTTAAAAGCTGACAAAACAGATAACGGCTATATATTAAATGGTGAGAAAACATCCATGAGTTATGCCACACAGGCTGACAATGTGCTGATGTTTGCGCGCACGGGTACAGTAGAATCTGGCCCTTATGGCGTGTCCGCTTTTTTGGTTGATTTAACGTTACCGGGTATTTCACGTACAGAGTTTGATGACATTGGTACGAAGCCTGTTGGGCGTGGTTCGGTATTTTTTGACAATGTTGACATTCCTGCTTCAGCTTTATTGGGCAATGAAAATGAAGGATTTACCAAAATCATGGTGGGGTTTGACCTAAGCCGGATTTTAATCGCTTTGCAGTGCGTGGGAACGGCACAAGTATCGGTTGATGAAACATGGGAATATGTCCAACAACGAGAAGCATTTGGAACACCATTGGTAAAGTTCCAAGGCGTTTCGTTTCCGTTAGCTGAACATGAAAGCATGTTGGAAGTATTACGTGCGTTGGCGTATCAAACACTTAAACTACGCGATGGTGGGCACAAGCATACCAAAGAAGCAGCTGTTTTGAAGTGGATGGCGCCAAAGTATGCCACAGACATTATACAAAACTGTTTATTACTCAGTGGGCATTATGGTTACACAACAGATTTGCCCCACCAGCAAAGAATGCTCGACGTGATGGGCCTACAAATTGGTGACGGTACCGCACAAATTATGAAAACCATTATTTCAAGAGAAAAAGTCGGTAAGGTTGCTTTGCAGTACAAATAATTCCATTACAGGAGATATTATGTTTGTTATTAGACCAGAAGAAATGAGTTTCGTAGAATCAGGAATTGACGGGATTAGTCAATGTACATTGTGGGATAACAATACGGGTGGTGGTGCTTCAGTTGTCCGATTGTCAGCAAACGCCTATTTTCCAAGCCATTCTCACCCAGGTTGGGAGCAGGCAAGGTAACAGTGGGTGATGTAACCGTTGCAAAAGGTGACTACCTCTTTGCAGATACGGCAGATATTCACGATGCTCGAGCAATAGTAGATAGCGAGCTTCTTGTTATGACCGAAAAGGGTATTGAAATTATAGAGGAAGGGTAAATGAATAATGTAGAAAAAGTCGATGTCGTCGTTGTGGGTGCAGGTTTTGCCGGCCTTTACTTATTACATTTGCTACGTGATAAACAAAATTTAAATGTCGTTGTATTGGATTTAGCCGGTGGTGTTGGCGGCACTTGGTACTGGAATAGGTATCCTGGTGCACGTTGTGATGTCGCCAGTCATGAGTATTCTTTTTCGTTTTCCAATGARTTACAGCAAGAATGGACRTGGTCTGARAARTTCGCTGCACAACCTGARATATTARACTAYCTAGARCATGTGGCMGAGMGGTTTGATCTAAATAAAGATATCCAGTTAAATACCACTGTTAATGCTGTTGAGTATGATGAAGTTGAGAAGCGCTGGAATATAACAACAACAGATGGAAAGCAATTCAAWGCTCAGTATTTTATCCCTGCGTCTGGGGCATTATCTTCCGCCAATATTCCAGTAATAGCGGGGCAAGATGAGTTTAATGGCGATGTTTATGTAACAGGAAAATGGCCTGCCGAAGGCGTTGATTTTAGACATAAACGCGTTGGGATTATTGGCACGGGTGCAACMGCTATACAGGTTATTCCAGTGGTGGCAGAACAGTGCGAACACTTAACCGTATTCCAACGTACGGCCAACTATACATGCCCGCTTCACAACGGCCCGATGACCGCTGAAGAAGATCAAAAARTTAAGGCCAATTATGATGCACTTCGTGAAGCTGAGCGGCAATCATTTGCTGGAATGCCATTTGATGGTGTGCGGCCGTCCGCATTAGCAGATTCGCCGGAACAGCGAGATGCGCATTATCAACAACTTTGGGACACTAAAGGCTTTGGCATTTGGTTGGGTAGTTATGAGGATATYTTGGTYGACAAAGAGGCCAATAAAACAGCYGCTGATTTTTTTCGTAAAAAAATTCGTGAACGTGTAAATRACCCACATGTTGCAGATTTACTCTGCCCTGATGAAGGGCAACTTTTTGGAATAAAACGGCAACCCTGCGASACTAACTATTTCGAAGCTTTTAATCGCGACAATGTGACATTGGTTGATATTAARCGTGCGCCAATAAAAATGCTTACCGAACAGGGTTTGCRAACTAATGATAAGGATTATAAATTTGATATTTTAATTTACGCGACAGGGTTTGATGCAATGACAGGTGCTTTGTATAGAATGAACATTAAGGGGCGCAATGGTCTCAGTTTGCAAGACTGCTGGTCCTCTGGGCCACGTACATACCTTGGTTTATCTGTGCACGGATTCCCAAATATGTTTACCATTACCGGCCCTCAAAGCCCATCTGTATTGACGAATATGCCCGTGTCCATTGAATTACATTGTGAATGGATTGCAAAGTGTATCAAGCAAATGAACGAACAAAACATGGTTGAAATTGAGGCTCATTTAACCCATCAAGATAACTGGGTTTCTCATACCAAAGAATTGGCTGATACGACCTTATTCCCACTAGCAGACTCATGGTACATGGGAGCAAATATACCGGGCAAACCAAGAGTATTTATGACCTACGTAGGGGGTTGTGTTGCTTATGAAGAGACCATCAA
>JAESRY010000110.1 GCA_016764415.1 Cycloclasticus sp.
TCCGCAGGGTGTAAAACTGCCTCTATAGAGGCTTTTCCCGGCATCGCAATTGGCGTTGGTGGCAAGCCATATCTCGTGTATGTATTGTAAGGCGTATCCTTGCGCAAATCTCGGAATCTTATATCCCCTTTATATATATCGCCCATACCATAAATAACAGTGGGGTCCGTTTGAAGTTTCATTCCAATCTCTAAGCGACGTATAAAGAGCCCGGCTATTTGTTTCCTCTCACTGGCTGCACCTGTCTCTTTTTCAACAATGGAGGCCAAAATAAGCGCATCGTAAACCCGATTTATGACCCTTTTTTTGTCGCGTTTTGGCCAGGCTGAGTTGACGAACAGTTGCATCGACCGGTACGCCCTTAAAATAATTTCAGTATCCGCCGTGTTCTTAACGAAAAAATAGGTCTCTGGTAATAACATGCCTTCCAAATGATGCTCGGCAATATTCAGCAACTCCAAATATTCAGCCATATCAGCATTTTTAGGCAGCGTCGATGTTATCCCAGGATGGTCTTGTATATCCGCTAGTATTTCTCGAAATGTTTGCCCCTCAATAATTGAAACCGCGTATTGATTAACCTTCCCTT
This sequence comes from Cycloclasticus sp., assembly GCA_016764415.1. Taxonomy (GTDB): domain Bacteria; phylum Pseudomonadota; class Gammaproteobacteria; order Methylococcales; family Cycloclasticaceae; genus Cycloclasticus. Next base: position 590 of record JAESRY010000110.1, read on the forward strand.
TAACCAAAAACTGCAAAATTTGTTTGGGTGTTAATCCAGGAGAAAACTCATACTCGCCCGCTTGGATTTTATTCGCCGCCCCTTCGACTCGAACCAACCATTTAAACCATCGACCGTCGACGATGCCTTTTTTATTCAACGTTAAGATGATTTGATTTAAGTTTTGTCCCCTCTCAATATTCACCACGACAGAACCCATATCGTCAGTAATGTAAGAATCATTGACCGAGTCTTCGTACTGTATCCACAGCCAACCCACAGAGAAACTAAAAACTAAAAGGGATAATGCAAATAAACGTCTYATGATAATAAAAGTGCCGCCTCGTCTACTTGTCGTTCAATGTCTTTACTAACCTTATTCAATCCCCATTCAGCATAAGTACCTTTTCTTTTAGTGAAAGGACAACCATTAATCATTAGCTGTTTCACACTGCGTACAGGCATCAAACTATTTGTCATAAAAATTTCATCCGCATTCTTTACATCAACTAGGCCTAACTCAACTATTTCACAAACAATTCCGTCTTCACTTGCTTGTTGAATAAGAAAGTTACGTATAACGCCTGACACACCCGCATTATCTAATGCCGGCGTTAACAAAACATCWTCTTTAACGATGAATATATTACTCATCGTTCCCTCTATTACAAGCTCACTAGTATCCAACATCAATCCCTCGTCAGACGCATTATCCTGAAGCTCAGATTTCGCAAGCACTCGCTCAAGCTGATTGAGATGCTTAATTCCCGCCAACAAAGGTTGGCGGCTCAATCTCATATGACATAACTGCAGATTAAAATGACTTAACCTTGTTGAAATAGGACCGTCCGCATGAGCAAACGAAACCACCCTTGTTATCGCAGGATTCTTCGGTGGCATAAAACTTCTTTCGCCTACCCCTCTCGATAACAAAATTTTAATCACACCGTTTTCTTTAGCGCCAATTAGTTCTGAAACATCCTGTTTAATACTCGCTATATCTGGTTGTGAAAAGCCTAATACCTCACACCCCTTTAGTAATCGCTGCATATGTTGCTGAAAAAACGTAACACAGCCCTTTTCAACCAAAACCGTTTCAAAAAGACCATCGCCATACTGCAAACCTCTATCCAATGGATGGATGGCTAAATCGCGTTTCCCATTGACTAAAATATCAAGCACGTTGGATATCTAACGCATCTAATAGGGCTTTGGCTTTATGACGTGTCTCTTGTAGCTCATTATCCGCTACCGAGTCCGCAACAATACCTGCGCCCGTACGTAAAACAAGCCGCTTACCTTGCATTGTGAACGTTCTAATCAAAATATTTAAATCCATATCGCCGTTACGGTTAATATACCCCATAGAGCCCGTATACGCGCCCCTAGGCGACTTTTCCAGCTCATGAATGATTTCCATACAGCGAACCTTAGGGCAGCCCGTAATTGTGCCACCAGGAAATACTGCTTTTATAATATCTGAAGCAGTCGTGTTTTCTTTCACCGTACCTTTGACGTTAGAAACGATGTGATGGACCGCAGCATAGGATTCAAGAACCATTGTTTCATCAACAGCAACCGTGCCCGTTTTACAAATTCTACCCAAATCATTTCTAATCAGGTCGATGAGCATAATGTGCTCAGCATTCTCTTTTGCACTCTTTAATAATTCAGCCGCCAAGTTCTGGTCAATCGTTACGTCTTTGTTCCTAGGGTGCGTGCCTGCAATCGGTCGCATTTGCACACTATCACCAACGCGGCTAATTAATCGTTCTGGTGAAGATGAGCAAATAACACTGTCACCAAAACACGCTAACCCCGCAAAGGGCGATGGATTGAATTCTCTAAGCGACCTGTAGACATCAAGGTAACTGCTGTCATCAATAACTTCCCCAGTCCATTGCCTTGATAAATTAACTTGAAAAGTATCCCCTTCACGTAAATATGACTTTATTTTTTGTACTCCATCAATAAAGTGCTCAGGAGATTCTTCGTGCAATAAAACGCTTGGCGCCGTTGTTTTCTTTGTAGTAACTTTTTGAATATCAGACCAAATTTCGTGAATTAACCCTTCTTGACCTGTTTCACAAACAATCCAACAAACACCGTCTTTGGTGCTTCGAATAATCGCCGCTGGAATACGAACCGCACTGGCTATAGGTAACGTCGTGTCTGCGTTAAGGCACGACAGCTTGTTTTCAATTGAACCAATCAGTTCGTAACTTAAAAAAACAAACCAACCTCCCGTAAAGGGTAAAGAGGCATCGCTTACCTGATGAACGCTTAAGCCTTTCACCGCTTTATCCAAATCTGAGAAAAAACGCGTGTCACCTACGTGGTCAATTTCAATTGACTCACCGGGAAAGGCGAATAAAATGTCGAATCCATCGACTGAGTCGTCGACATGATGACTTTCTAAAAGAAAGGGGTATCGTTTTGGGTCACTTACATGGCAATCAAGCAAATCAAGACTAAAAGGGATTTGTGCTTTAGAAAAACTTCCGCATTGTTGATGTACCAGTTTCACCTGGGGTTTAGAAACTTAGATACGTTTAAAAACGAGCGTACCGTTTGTACCACCAAATCCAAATGAATTAGAAACAATAACGTCCATATTCATCTGGCGAGCTTCGTTAGGTACGTAATCCAAATCACAGTCAGGGTCAGGCGTAAACTGATTGATCGTAGGTGGCGCGACTTGGTCTTGTATTGCCAACACAGAGAATACCGCTTCTGCACCGCCAGCTGCGCCAAGCATATGACCCGTCATAGACTTTGTAGAGCTCATAGGTACCTTATAGGCCAAATCACCTAACAGTGTTTTAGCTGCGTGTGTTTCTGCCAAATCACCAGCAGGAGTAGAGGTTCCGTGCGCATTGATATAGCTAATTTGATCCGGATTTAACGAGGCATCTTTTAACGCATTTCTCATGCAACGGTAAGCGCCATCACCATTCTTCGACGGCATCGTCATATGAAAAGCATCAGAACTCATTCCATAACCCGCTAATTCGGCATAGATTTTCGCACCACGCTTTTTAGCATGCTCATACTCTTCAAGAACAAGAACACCAGCACCATCGCTTAAAACAAAACCATCTCGGTCTTTATCCCAAGGACGACTAGCCGTTTCAGGTGAATCGTTTCGACGAGATAATGCACGAGCAGACGAAAAACCACCGTATGACGTTACCGATGTTGCCATTTCAGCACCCCCGGCCACCATTACATCTGCATCACCATACTGAATAATGCGCATGGCATCGCCGATATTATGAGCACCTGTTGTACAGGCAGTAACAATCGCAAAATTGGGGCCTTTCAAACCGCGTAATATAGACAAATTACCCGATATCATATTGATGATATTTGATGGGACAAAGAATGGAGATATTTTACGGGGGCCGCCTTGTTGAAATTTTTCAAACCCAGCTTCTATGCCTGAAATTCCACCAATACCAGCACCGATTGCAACACCAATTCTTTCAGCGTTTTCATCCGTTACTTCAAGGCCAGAGTCGTCAAGCGCTTGTAACCCAGCAGCAACACCATAATGGATAAAAGGATCCATTTTTTTAGCGTCTTTAGGAGACAAGTAGTCATTAATCTCAAAGTCTTTAACAGCGCCGGCAAACTTTGAGGGAAAATCAGTTGTATCAAATCGAGTAATCGGCCCAATACCACTTTGACCTTTTAAAATATTTTCCCAAGAATCTGCAACATTGCCTCCAACTGGCGACAACAAACCTAACCCTGTTACTACTACTCGACGTTTTGACACAATTATCTCTCTCTAAAATAAAACAAGCACGGCCTGCGAAGCAAACCGTGCTTGAAAAAAGAAACCAGCTTATTCTACGTTTTTATTAACGTAGTCGATCGCTTGTTGAACAGATGTGATGCCTTCAGCTTCATCATCAGGGATTTCACAATCAAACTCTTCTTCAAGAGCCATTACTAATTCAACAGTGTCTAATGAATCTGCACCTAGGTCATCGATGAATGAAGCTTCGTTTGTTACTTCTTCTTCTTTAATACCAAGCTGTTCTGCAACGATTTTTTTGACGCGTTCTTCAATATTACTCATGTTTATATATCCTCTATATTTTATGAACCATAAGCTCAGCCTATGGAAGTCGTATTATATTGATAAATTCAAAAAGATTAAACACTTCTTGTGTTTTACACTTCCCGGAAAAACCAAATAAAAAAATTAAACTAATAAATTCAAAATGTTAAAAGAATAACTTAATGTTATTCATTACATTTTACCCCATGTACATACCGCCATTCACGTGCAGGGTTTCTCCCGTTATATAGGCCGCTTTATCTGAACATAAGAAAGAAACTGCATTCGCAATTTCTTCTGGGTCACCTAACCTAGCTAATGGCACGCCTTGTAACAGAGCCGCTCTTTGATCGTCTCCTAATGCTTTGGTCATATCTGTATCGATAAAACCAGGTGCCACCGTATTCACGGTAATGTTTCTAGACCCCACCTCTTTTGCTAAAGACTTACTAAAACCAATAATACCTGCCTTTGCTGCGGCATAATTGGCTTGACCGGCATTACCCGTCACCCCAACAACAGACGCGATACTGACAATGCGCCCTTTTCTATTCTTCATCATGCCGCGTAGGCAACCTTTGCTAACGCGAAAGATAGAACTGAGATTCGTAGTAATAATATCATCCCACTCCTCATCCTTCATTCTAAGTACCAAGTTGTCCCGCGTAATACCGGCGTTGTTAACTAATACAGTCGGTGCGCCAACGCTGCTTGTAATATCTTTTAAAACTGAGGTAATCGATTCTGCATCAGCCACATTAAGCTTCATCCCTTTACCTGATTCAGCTAAGTATTCAGAAATCGCTTCCGCCCCATGATCAGAGGTTGCTGTTCCGATAACATAAAAGCCATCTTGCGCAAGTTGTTGAGCAATGGCTTTGCCAATTCCTCGACTCGCACCGGTTACTAACGCAATTGTTTTTTCACTCATGATAACGCCTCTATAGTTTTATTGAATGAGCCTTCATCACCCACTGAGTATAGCCCTAATGATTTATCAATACGTTTATTTAAGCCGCTAAGCACCTTTCCAGGGCCGCATTCAATAACCGTATTCACATTCGATTTAACCAATGATTCAACTGTCTCAACCCAGCGGACTGGTGTGTGCAACTGTTTTCCTAGTGCAGCACGAATTCCATTAGCATCTGTGTGCTCGGCAACATCCGTATTGTGCAAGACTGGAACATTCGGAGAATTAAACTCGACGGCAGACATGACAGCTAATAGTTTTTCGGCTGCTGGTAACATTAGCGCACAATGAGATGGAACGCTGACAGGTAAAGGTAACGCACGCTTTGCGCCTTGATCTTTCGCCAAGCCCATCGCTCTGGTAACAGCTGCTATATTGCCTGCAATAACAACCTGCCCTGGGGCATTAAAGTTAACCGCTGAAACAACGTCACCTTCTGCAGCTTGTTGGCAGATATCTATTAACGCATCAACGCTTAAGCCTAAAATGGCGGCCATCGCACCTTCGCCTTCTGGAACTGCTTGCTGCATAAATTGTGCGCGTTGCTCAACTAATTTAACCGCCTCAACAAAACTCAAGCTGTCTGAACACACCAGCGCAGAATATTCGCCCAAGCTATGCCCAGCCATTAATGTGGGTTGAACATCTAACTGGCTTTTAAGCACTCGCCACATAGCAATGCTTGCAGTTAGAACTAAAGGCTGCGTGTTTTGCGTTTGATTAAGCGCCTCAACGGGGCCTTCTTGCGCTAATGCCCATAAATCTCTACCTAAGGCATCCGATGCTTCTTCAAATGTTTCTTGTATTTGGCTATATGAAGCAGACAAACCACCTAACATACCCAAAGATTGTGAGCCCTGCCCTGGGAATACAATAGCTGTTTTATTTTCTGACATAATATTCTGATTTTTGTTGTTAACGACTAATTACATTTTAACTAGCGCAGAACCCCAAACAAAACCGCCGCCAAAGGCTTCCATTAGCACCGTATCGCCCGAYTTGATTCTGCCATCTCTAACCGCTTTATCCAGCGCTAAAGGCACCGAAGCAGCTGACGTATTGCCTTGTTCTTCAATGGTCAACACCACTTTTTCCATCGGCATGCTCAATTTTTTAGCAACCGATRAAATAATTCTGATGTTTGCCTGATGAGGTATCAGCCAATCGATATCTGCCTTAACCATGTTGTTGGCTTCAAGCGTCYCATCCACAATTCGGCTTAATGTTTTTACTGCCACCTTATACACATCATTGCCGTTCATCGTCATATGCGATTCGTCACCGTCTTGTTTTTGACCGGCGATGGGATTGTTTATATAAAGGAGGTCTTTGTATTGGCCGTCTGAATGTAGATGAGTAGAAAGAATGCCTTCCTGTTCTGATGCTTCTACAACAACAGCACCCGCACCGTCACCAAAAATAACGCAAGTACTACGGTCGGTATAATCTAAAATTCTTGAATTGGCTTCAGAACCTATAACGAGGGCTTTCTTAGCGCCTCCTGATCGTATAAATTGGTTTGCAATGCCTAAAGCATAGATAAAACCAGAGCAAGCCGCTTGAACATCAAATGCAGCACAGTCGCCGGTTTGCAATTTATTTTGGAGAATACATGCTGTACTGGGGAAAACTCGATCAGGCGAGCTCGTACCAACAATAATTAGGTCAATTTCAGACGCATCGATACCTGCTGCCTGCAATGCATTTATTGAAGCAAGCTCCGCCATGCTGGAGGTTGTTTCATCCTCAGCAATAACATGGCGCTGTCTAATTCCTGTTCTCGCATAAATCCATTCATCCGTTGTATCAAGAATGGATTCGAAGTCTTTATTCGTAACAATTTTCTCAGGCAAGTAACTGCCTGTACCAGTTATTTTTGCATTAAACATAAAATAACGCCTTACGAACAACGCGAGATAAGTAGGCCTTATTTATTAAGACCAAAATCGAGACCTTTGCACGAGAGGCAGTTTTTCGTGAGAGCGCCAACAGTAGGCGCTTTAGGCGAGGGCAAA
>JAESRY010000111.1 GCA_016764415.1 Cycloclasticus sp.
GCAAGGGCGGATGTTGGAAGCGGTTCCAGAAGCCGACGTGATTGTGACCAATCCAACACACTTTGCGGTGGCTTTGAAATACGAAGAAGGTGGAAATGGCGCGCCGATTGTTGTTGCTAAAGGCGCCGATTTAATGGCTGCTCAAATCAGAAATATTGCGACTGGTCACGGTGTGATGTTGGTGTCTGCACCACCATTAGCGCGTGCGTTGTTCTTTACAACAGAGATTGACCAAGAAGTGCCTAAAGGCTTGTACTTAGCGGTTGCGCAAGTGTTGGCCTATGTTTTCCAACTTCGTATAGCGACGGAGAAACGCTGGAAAAAACCAAAGGTTCCAGCCGATATAGCTATTCCCGATGAATATAAAAAACATGCGAACAGAACGCATTAATACTAGATGGTAACGTATGAATTTTAATCAATTTTCTAAACTTTTATTAGACTTTGCGAAAAACGGCTTAGGCGCACCCATATTAATAATGGTGATATTAGGGATGCTAGTGTTGCCCCTGCCGCCTTTTCTGTTAGATATTTTCTTCACCTTTAATATTGCGCTATCGCTGATTGTGTTATTGGTGGTTGTTTACGCTTTAAGGCCATTGGACTTTGCTGTTTTCCCCAGTTTTTTATTGGTAGCGACATTGCTGAGATTGAGCTTGAATGTTGCATCAACGCGAGTGGTGTTATTGGAAGGGCATAACGGTGGTGATGCTGCGGGTAAGGTGATTGAAGCATTTGGAGCCTTTGTTATTGGCGGTAACTATGCGGTGGGTTTGGTTGTTTTTAGTATCTTAATTATTATTAACTTTGTTGTTGTAACCAAAGGTGCGGGGCGTGTTTCAGAAGTGAGTGCACGTTTTACGTTAGACGCGATGCCGGGCAAGCAGATGGCGATTGATGCTGACTTAAATGCCGGATTGCTTACACAAGATCAAGCACGTGACCGTCGCGCAGAGATCAGTCAAGAGGCGGATTTTTACGGCTCGATGGATGGTGCTAGTAAGTTTGTTCGAGGCGATGCAATTGCGGGTATTTTGATTCTATTAATCAATATTGTGGGTGGTTTAGGTGTAGGTGTTTTACAGCACGATTTGGATTTTTCTACCGCTATGGAATACTACACATTGCTAACGATTGGCGATGGTTTGGTCGCTCAAATCCCGGGGCTTTTATTATCAACGGCGACGGCGATTATCGTAACGCGTGTGAATAGCGACCAAGATATGGGTGAGCAAGTCTCAGCGCAAGTTTTAAGCAACCCGAAAGCATTGGCTATTTCGGGAGGAATTATTGGTTTGTTGGGCTTAATACCGGGTATGCCAAACTTAGTATTTCTATCATTATCTTCAGCACTAGGGTATGCAGCGTATTCTGTTTATAAGAAACAATTACTAGAAGAAATGGCGCCAGTGGAGGTTGAATCGGCTGTTCAAGCACTTCCTGATGAGCCGAAAGAGTTGTCTTGGGACGATGTGGCGCCAGTGGATATGATTGGCTTAGAAGTGGGTTACCGCTTGATTCCGCTGGTTGATAAAACGCAAGGCGGTGAGTTGATGTCACGCATTAAAGGTGTGCGTAAAAAACTGTCACAAGAGCTAGGGTTTTTAATTCCTTCTGTACATATTCGAGATAACTTGGATTTATCACCCAATGTTTATCGATTAACGTTGATGGGCGTGAATATCGGAGAAGTAGAAATTCACCCAGATAGAGAGATGGCGATTAACCCTGGGCAAGTATTCGGTGATATTCAAGGCATTGCGACAAAAGACCCCGCTTTCGGCTTGGATGCTATTTGGATAGATGGTTCACAAAAAGACCAAGCGCAAACAATGGGCTACACGGTAGTTGATCCAGGCACGGTAGTAGCTACTCATTTAAGCCAAATTATTCAAACCCATGCGCATGAATTACTCGGTCACGAGGAAGTGCAGCAAATGCTGGATACCTTGAAAAAATCAGCACCAAAATTAGTGGAAGATTTGGTGCCAGAAACGATTTCATTAGGGGCGGTTGTAAAAGTTTTGCAAAACCTCTTACAAGAAAATATTCCTGTCAGGGATATGCGAACGGTGGCGGAAACGCTCATTGAACATGGGCGCGTTAGTCAAGATACTGGCACATTAACAGCGGCTGTTCGAGTGGCACTTGGGCGCTCAATTGTTCAGAAAATCAGTGGCTTAGATAGCGAGTTGTCGGTTATTACCTTGGATCCTGATTTGGAACGCTTATTGCAACAAAGCTTGCAAGCGTCAGAAGATGGTAGCGCAGGGCTGGAACCAGGGTTGGCAGAACGAATGATTAATGCATTACAAGAAAGCACGCAAAAACTTGAAATGGAAGGCAAAAGTGCCGTGTTACTTGTTTCTGCATTCTTACGTCCTTGGTTAGCACACTTTGTTCGTCATTCGATTAAAGGTTTGAACGTATTGTCTTACAACGAAATCCCTGAAGATAGACAGGTTAGGGTGGTTGGAAGTGTTGGGCAAAACGGCTAAGAAATTACATGAGGTTAWAAACGATGAAAATTAAACGGTTTTTTGCTCCCGATATGCGTGAAGCACTTAGGTTAGTTAAAGAAGAGCTGGGTGCGGATGCGGTTATTCTGTCGAATAACCGAGTTGATAATGGTGTTGAGGTTGTGGCGGCAAAGGATTATGACGAGCAAGCGATTCGCGATGCGGCAAATGATAAAGAATCACAATTAGATGCGCGGTTAGATGAAGCGTTAAAAGAAGATAGAGTGTCTATTGATTGGAATGAGCCGCCAAAACAGACTTTTCGGGAAGACTATAATCCCGTTAAAAGAAAGCTTATAAAACCTGTGGCGGAACGTAAACCACGGCTACGTGTAGAGAAAAAACCTGAGTGGATTGAGGACCCGGCAATTAAAGCCGTTAAGCACGAACTAGATATGATGCGCCAAGAGTTTAGAACAACATTGAACGAGCTATCGTGGGCGGATAAAACACACCAAAACCCGGTACGCATTGATGTGATTAGACGATTGTTAGATACTGGGTTTTCTAAAAGGCTGAGTGTAAAACTAGCTGAAACGATAGTTGCAGATACCGAGCTTGAACAAGCTTGGCTGAGCTGCCTTAAATTGGTGTCGGACTCTTTGCCTATTTTAGAAAATAATATTTTGGATGAAGGTGGGTTAGTTGCGTTAGTTGGGCCAACGGGTGTGGGTAAAACAACGACAATTGCGAAAATTGCAGCACGTTTTAGAATGCGCCACGGCGCCGACCAATTAGCCTTAATTACGACTGATAATTTCCGTATTGGTGCGCATGAGCAGTTGAGTAATTTTGCTAGAATTTTGGGTGTGCCGATGCGCGTTGCATCAACGCCTGATGATTTTCATGATGCGTTAACGGACTTTGTGGATAAGCGTCTGGTGTTAATTGATACCGCGGGTATGAGTCAGCGTGATTTGCGCATGACAAAGCAATTTAAATTATTGCGTAATGAGCAGTTTAAGATAGATAACTATTTAGTTATATCGGCAACGACAGAAGCGCGTGCTATGCGTGAGGTTGTTAAAACGTTTGCAGATGCGAAGCCTAAGGGATGTATTTTGAGCAAATTAGACGAAATTGACTGTCCAGGCAGTGCGCTTTCTGCCATTATTGAGCAACAGTTGTCGCTTGTTTTTGTGACAGATGGGCAACGTGTGCCTGAGGATTTGCATTACCCATCAGCGGATGATTTGATGTCGAAATTTATTGAGCCAGAGGCGCTCTTATCCGATGAAGATGATGTGGCTTTATCCGTTTTATTAGGTGGGTCGTCGTGTCATGCGAATGTTTAATGAAGGTTTGGATCAAGCATCAGGAATTAAAAAAATGACAAATAATAAGCCCGTTAGAGTCATCGCTATAGCCAGTGGTAAAGGCGGTGTGGGTAAGACAAATTTATCGGTTAATCTTGGTATTTCTTTGTGCAAATTAGGTCGCAAGGTTGCTCTGCTAGATGCGGATATGGGTTTGGCCAATGTTGATATTTTATTGGGGCTACATCCAAAGCATAATTTAACGCACGTATTGAGTGGCGAAAAATCACTGGATGAAATAGTGGTTGAAGGCCCGCATGGATTAAAAGTGATACCGGCTTCGTCAGGTATGCAACACATGGCAGAAATGGGCACGATGGAACAGGCGGGCATTATTAATGCGTTCAGCGAATTCCAACAAGATATTGATGTATTGCTGGTTGATACGGCTGCGGGTATTCATGGTGGCGTGGTGAATTTTGCTAGAGCCTGCCAAGAAGTGTTGATTGTTGTGTGTGATGAACCGACGTCGTTAACGGATGCTTATGCGTTGATTAAGTTGCTAAATAGAGATCATGGTTTAAGTCGTTTTCATATTATTGCCAATATGGTTGAAACGGTTCACCATGGAAAAGCGTTGTACCAAAAATTGTGTAAGGTAACGGATAAGTATTTGGATGTGGCTTTGCATTTTACGGGAGCCGTGCCTTTCGATAAGAGCTTGCGGCAATCTGTTCAAAAGCAACAAGCGGTGGTTGAATTGTCGCCGAATAGTCCGTCAGCAACGGCCATTAAAGGATTGGCAAATAAAATTGATAAATGGCCAGTGCAACGGGGCGCGGCGGGGTATCTAGAGTTTTTTGTTGAGCGCCTTATTCAATCAAGTGAAATAGGAGAGTCTACAGGGTGAACGGCATTGCGATGTACAGCAACATTCAAGCTAAAACAGCTGGAGAGCTGGTTGCTACGCACGCGCCATTAGTTAAAAGAATCGCTTATCACTTATTGGCTAAGCTTCCTGATACCGTTTTGGTGGAAGACTTAATACAGGCAGGCATGTTGGGTTTATTGGAAGCATCAAGTAATTTTAATGATAAGCACGGTGCTAGKTTTKMAACSTWCGCGGGWATTCGTATACGCGGCGCCATGTTAGATGATGTTCGGCGAACAGATTGGACGCCACGTTCGGTGCATAGAAAAGCACGGCAAATAACCAAAGTGATGCAACAAATTGAGCAAGAAACCGGTCGTGATGCACGCGATACTGAAATAGCCAAATTGTTAGAGGTTACGATGGATGAATACCATAAGATTTTACAAGACAGTACTTGTTGTCGCTTATTCAGTACCGACGAAGTTGACGGTGACGGGCAATCATCCACTGAAAATATTTTAGAAAGCATTAATGAAGATGATTTCAGAATAGCGCTAACATCGGCTATTTCAGGTTTGCCCGAAAGGGAGCAAATGGTCGTTTCCTTGTATTATGACAACGAATTGAATTTAAAAGAAATTGRTWACATCCTCGGTGTTAGCGAGTCGCGCGCCTGTCAAATAAACAATCAAGCAATGCTTCGTTTGAAATCGCGCTTACTTAATTACGCTCCATCGCAAGAAATATAGTCTTTTATAAAACATTATTTCTAATTCTTGACTAAACTTGTTGTATCGATGGTCGATAACCTATTTATAAAAGTTAAAAGAAGGAGAAATCCAATTGGATAAAAACATGAAAATCTTAGTCGTAGATGACTTTTCTACGATGAGGCGCATAGTAAAGAACCTCTTAAGGGAATTGGGGTTTACCAATCTTGATGAAGCGGATGACGGACAAACCGCTTGGCCAAAACTAAAAGCAGGTGGTTATGATTTTTTAGTAACCGACTGGAATATGCCTGGAATGACAGGTATTGATTTACTGAAGAATGTTAGAGCAAATCCAGATACGGCCGGTATGCCCGTATTATTGGTGACGGCAGAATCCAAACGAGAACAAATTATTGAGGCGGCTCAAGCAGGGGTGAATGGTTATATTATTAAGCCTTTTACTGCAGCAACGTTAAAAGAAAAAATTGATAAAATTTTTGCACGTAAAGCGGGTTAACGGAGCCGTTATGCAAAATGAAGAAGATAGATTAGAGCTACTTGAAAAAGCACATCAGCTTATTGAAAGTATTGAGAATAATGACGATGAAACGGCGGGTGATTTATTGAACACTATGTCGGTTGTACGTGAAAAAAGCTTGTTTAAAGAAGTGGGGCAGCTCACTCGACAGTTACATGACAGTTTGGCGTCATTCGCGTTGGATGATCAGCTAACCGAATTGACCGATAAAGAGATTCCAGATGCAAAGGAACGGTTGAATTACGTTATTGAGATGACGAATGAGGCGGCGAATAAAACGCTTAATGCAATCGATGAAGTTATTCCAGTGACTAACGAGATGCAACGACAATCTGAAGAGTTATCCAAAAAATGGAATAAATTCATGAGCCGTGACTTGTCGTTGGATGAGTTTAAAAAAATGTCAGGCGAAATTTCGGTATTTCTTGATGCCTCGTGTAAAAACTCGAAGTTTGTACATGAAAAAGCCAATGAAATTATGTTGGCGCAGGGCTTCCAGGATTTAACAGGTCAAATTATTAAGAAGGTCATTGGGCTTGTGCAGAATGTGGAAGACAGCCTTGTTGAGCTTGTGAAATTCTCGGGACCTGTAGAAACAGGGTCAGCAATAAATAAAGAAGAAAAAGGTAAGTTAGAAGGGCCGGCTGTTCCGGGTGTGGTTGTTGAAGGTGCAGTTAATAGCCAAGATGAGGTAGATGACCTTCTTTCCAGTTTAGGTTTTTAGAGAATAATAATTATGGCCATTGATTTAGAAGATGAAATCCTACAAGACTTCTTAGTTGAAGCGGGTGAAATTTTAGAGCAATTAAGCGAGCAGCTGATTGAGCTTGAGCAATCTCCAGAAGACGCTGAATTGTTAAACACTATTTTCAGAGGCTTTCATACGGTTAAAGGCGGTGCTGGGTTTTTGGCTTTAAATTCAATGGTCGACATTTGCCACATTTCTGAAGATGTATTCGATATTTTAAGAAAGGGTGAGCGGGTTGCCGACGCCGCTTTAATGGATGCTTTTTTAAAGGTTTTAGATGTTCTCAATGAAATGTTTGAAAGCGTGCGTTCTGGCGAAGATCCTGAGGCAGCCAGTGCAGAGCTTTTCGCCGAAATAACGAGTTTTAAATCACCTGCTGGAGCAGAGCCTGCGCCACCGGTTGAAGAACCCGCACCGCCGGTTGCTGAGTCAAATGCAGTGACAGATGATGTTCAGCAGGAATTTGAAGCAATGCTAACAGCTGCCGCTTCAACAGGTTTAGCGACCGAGGCCGTAGCGCCATCGGGCGACATCACTGAAGATGAGTTTGATAAATTAATGGATGAGATGCACGGTGAAGGTAAAGGTCCTGGCGGAGCTGTTACACCATCCGTAACACCTGCGCCATCAACAGACATGTCGGGTGATATCACAGATGCAGAATTTGACAAATTAATGGACGATATGCACGGCAAAGGCAAGGGGCCAACAGGAGCTGATTCAACACCTGCTGCACCTGAAGTAAAAGCTGATTTGTCAGGCGATATTACTGACAATGAGTTTGACCAATTAATGGACGAAATGCACGGTAAAGGTAAAGGACCAACGGGTGCAGTGGCGCCGCCAGAACCTGCCCCTGCTCCTGTACCGAAAGCGGCCCCTGCTCTAGAAGTTAAGCCAAGCAAGCCGGCTGCAGAAAAGAAAGCGAAACCAGAGGCTAAAAAGG
>JAESRY010000112.1 GCA_016764415.1 Cycloclasticus sp.
GCCGAGTTACTGTTAGGGCAGCAAGCGGCTGAAAAGGCCAAACGCGGAATTTGGGGGATGGCTGACTATAAGGTTCAATCCGCGTCGGTTATTTCGGTTGAAAAATTAAAAAAATGGGGGCGATTTAACGGGCGAATAAACAAAATAAAAAAATCAAAGAAGGGTGCAAAACTTTGGTTGACTGCCGAAACGTATATTTGGATATCGGCGTCTAAATACCGTTATTTCCCGGATTTATTGTCGTATAAAGGAAAGCGAATTGAAGTGAGGGGTTGGCCCAGAAAGTGGGGCAAGCATTGGTCAATTAACGCCATTCACTCAACTCAGCTATTGTTAAAGCCTTAACGATTTTTCAAAATACCGATTAAAGGCGATGGGACGCTAAAGTGATAACCCTGTGCATAGTTAACGCCCAACTGCGTCAATACATCTGCAATTTCTTGATTTCCTACAAATTCAGCAACAGTTTGTTTGCCCATAATCTGCCCAATTTCGTTAATTGATTTAACCATAGCTGCATCAATGGGGTCATCGATTAAATCTTTTACGAAAGAGCCGTCAATTTTTAAGTAGTCAACTGGGAAATTCTTCAAATAACCAAAAGAAGATAAGCCACTTCCAAAGTCATCTAGGGCAAAGGTACAACCCATTTTTTTAAGTTCAACTATCAATTTTTTAGCGGCAGAAAGGTTGGTTACCGCMGCAGTTTCTGTGATTTCAAAACAAATTTGTGAAGGGGTGATCTTCGAACTAACAAATGCTTGTTGGATGAAGGTAAGGAATCCGTGCTCAGTGAGACTTGGCGCGGATAAATTAATGTTGAATACATCCTTTTCTGTGATGCTTTGTTTGAATTCGTTTAAAATTTCAAACGTATGCTCAATAACCCATCGGTCAATTTTTGTCGCAAGATTATAGCGTTCTGCAGCGGGTAAAAACCCACCAGGTGGGGTGATTTTATCGCCCTCTTTGAGGCGTATAAGAACCTCAAAATGCGATGGTTGTGCAGTGCTGTCTTGTAAATCGGTAATTGCTTGGGCATACAGTACAAAATGGTCTTCAAGCAAAGCTTTTTGAATGCGAGGCACCCAACTCATTTGTCCTTGCGCTTTCATCATCTCATCGTCATCAAGTTGATAAGCATGCATTCTGTTTCGTCCTTGTTCTTTAGCTGAAAAACATGCGGCATCTGCGTGCTGTAAAGCGAGCGTTGGCGATGTTTCACTGTTGATGTTAGCCAAACCAATAGACGCACCTRTCTGAAACGTTTTGTCTTCCCAATGAAAGGTGTAGTCAGTAATAGTGTCCTTGATTTGGCCAGATACTTTAAAGGCGTGTGCTAAATCGCAATCTTTCATTAATATACCAAACTCATCGCCGCCTAATCGTGCGAAAACGTCTGATTTACGAATATTACGTTGCATTGAATCAGTCAACTGCCTTAATAATTCGTCACCCGCCATGTGGCCGCAAGTATCGTTTACAATTTTGAATTGATCTAAATCGATATAGCAAAGGACGTGTTGATGGTCATTAGATTGTGTAATGTCATCAAGCGCTATTTCAAAGGCATGTCTATTGTAAATACCTGTTAACGCATCATGTTTGGCTCTGTGTTCAATCTCGGTTGAAATTTTTCTTTCACGGGTAACATCGCGTATAACCATGACGCAGCCTATTATTTCATTTTTTCTACCGTGTAAAGGTGAAACAGAGCAATCAATATTAAAGGTTGAATGGTTGTTATTGGTTAATGTTAATTTGTTAATGTTAAAGGCACTGTCAGATTGCAGACATAACTCAATGGGGTTGTAGTYTCCCGTGTCATCGCCTGTGTTGGCGGAATCATCGTGCAGATGACATAGCTCGTTAAAGCCTAGGCCATAAGCTGATACAGAATCCAATTGAAATAATTTTTCAGCAGTATGGTTTAAGCTTAAAATCTTACCCCTTTTATCTGTTGTAAGAACGGCTTCATTAATAGAGGCAAGCGTGGTTTGAGCCAATTCTTTTTCATTTTCTAAAGCCAGTTCTGATTTTTTTAGGTCTGTAATATCAATGATGGTACCAAAGCTTCTAATAGGCGCTCCATCGGCGTCAATCTCAATTTCCCCCTTACCATTTACCCAAATCCAGCCCTCATTATTAGAGCGTAGGCGATAGGTTATATCAACGTATGGTTTTTTCGCAGACAGACTCTTTTCTAGAGTTTTTTCAAGGGGCTCAACATCATCGGGGTGGACGCATGCTTTCCAGTTGTCAATATGATGATGCCATTGGCTTACGTCAGGGCTAATTTTAGCAATAAAATGGGGGCTAAAAAATAGCTCGCCCGTGACGATATTCCATTCATAAATACTGTGGTATGTGTCTTTATAAGCAATCTCTTCTCGCTGTAAGATTTGTTCACGTTCAGCTAAAATATTTTGGGCGTCTGTAATATCTTGGCGAATCCCCGTTACTTTTATAGCTTGGCCGTTATCATCCCATGCAGTGATATGAGCCAGTGTTTTATACCAACGATACCCACCACCGCCAAAGGTTGAGCGCCATGTACATTCTTTTATCAACGGTTCAGAGTTTGATAAACCATCAGTGAATTGTTGCACCATCGGTAAATCATCGGGGTGAATTGACAGTGGTAAGGGATTTAATGTTATTTTTGTGGCTGTTGAAATGATGCGTCCATTTTCTTGCTTGAACCCCAAGTGGTTATATGAACCGTCAGTTAAGTCATATTCAACTAAGCTACTCTTTGTGCTGAGCATAGAAAGAGAAAATTGATCGTCACGCTCTTGTAGGAGAAGTTCTTGTGCTTTTTGGGTATGTATATCAGTAACGATGCCAACAATGCGTTTTACGGCGCCTGTACTCGAGCGCTCTATGATGTTGCCTCGTACAATGACCCAATGATATTCACCCGCTAACTTAATGCGGTAAGTGATGTTTAGATGATGGGTCTCTTGTTTTAGCAGAGCATGCATTGCTTTTGAGGAAGCGTCCAAGTCATCTGGGTGAATGTTAGGTGTCCATGATTTTGCAGCGTATATCGTCTGATTCGGAGTAAGCCCCAGGCCTACTTTCCATGCTTCAGAAACGTTGACTGTATCGTTAGTTAGATTCCAGTCCCAAAGGGTATTATCCGAGCCGCTAAAGGCCTTATTAAGAACTTGAATAGTTTCACTTGAGTCGGTTTCTATGGACTCTAATGTATCGTAGAAGTTTGTAATACTGACGATAGAGGCAATTTTGCCTTCATCGTCATATTGATACACGCGGCTTTTAAGGCGTTCCCATAAAACCTCGTTGTGGGAGTTTGTTATTCGATACGTGTGGGTAAATTGTTCAATTTTGCTTTTAAAGAGGTCATTATATTTTTTTTGTAATGCAGGCATATCTTCTTTATGAACGATAGAAGACCAAAACTCCATGGTGTCTAAGGCGTCATCCGTAGAAAATCCGAAGCGTAAATGGGTGTCGCCATAAATAGTGACTTTATTTGTGCTTAATTCCCAAATCCATACGATGTTTGCAGTGAAATCTAATATTTCATGGTGAATCGCTAATTCATCATGGAGACTCGTTTGGCTGTTATTTTGTTTTACGCGGGACATATGTAATAACTATAGCCGACCGCACAAAAAAAACACAATTAGAGGTTAAAATAAAACACTAAATACTTGAACGCTGACCCAGTCCCCTTCAGTGATGGATGAACGTTCGTGTTCAAGAATGATAAACGCATTGGCGTCGCTCATCGAACGTAAAATACCAGAGCCTTGTTTGCCTGCGGTGCATACTTCCCATTCACCATCTTCTCCCTTCGATAATATACCGCGCTGAAACTCTGTTCGCCCGGCAATTTTACGAATGGAATGTGTGCACCGCGCTTTTATAATGGGGCTAATTAATGGCGTAGAGAGCCCCATCATTTTTTGTAAGCAAGGCAAAGCAAATTGATAAAACGTTACCATCACGGCAACGGGGTTACCGGGTAGGCCAAAGAAAGTTGCGTCGCCGATGTTGCCAAAAGCAACCGGCCTACCAGGTTTCATGGCGACTTTCCAAAAATTAATAGAACCGGTTTCTGAAAGCACTTGTTTGGTGTAGTCGGCTTCGCCAACTGAAACGCCGCCGGAGGTAAAAATAGCATCCGCGTTCTTAGCGGCTACGTTAAAGGCTTGCCGTAGTTGTTCGGGGTCATCGGGGATGATGCCCATATCGAGCACCTGACAACCTATTTTCTTCAGTGCCGCCATCATGCTGTAACGATTGCTGTCATAAATACAGCCTTCTCGTGGGGCATCGCTTATGCTTAATACTTCATCGCCGGTTGAAAAAACAGCAACAGTCAGCGCTGTGGTGACGCTTATTTCAGAAATTCCAAGTGATGCAATAAGTCCAATTTGCGGCGGTGTTAATTTAATGCCAGGCTCTAATATTATTTGGCCTTGTTGAATGTCTTCCCCAGCTTGGCGAACATTTTGCCTTGCACTATGGCGTGCGTCGATGCGAATGGCATTGCCATGCACTTCAACGTGTTCCTGCATGATGACGGTATCAGCCAACTCAGGCATTTGTGCGCCGGTCATGATTTGAATGCATTCGCCTTTTTTCAACTCGCCTTTATAAGGGTGTCCGGCGACAACGCGCCCAGCAATATTGAATGATAAGACCTGTTCTTCCGCCGGCAAGTCTGCTTGCATTATGGCGTACCCATCAACAGCAGAATTACAATGGGACGGCACATTAACCGGCGAAGTGATAGCTTGTGCTAGCACACGATCAACGGCGTCAGTTAAGTTGATTTGCTCGGTGGCTTTTTTGGCGGATACGGCACCGAGCATGTTTTTAAGGGCACTTTTTACGGTTAAAGTGCCTTGCTCATTTTCATCGCCGCAACTGCTTTGAACGTTCAGTGTACTCATGTTAATTTTTTTGTTTTGCCGCGTTTAAATGGGTAACGTTATCGGTTACAGGCGATTTTTTCAGAACATTAAGTTGGCCCTGTTCAAGCTGCCAATGCTGGTCGGCAAGGTGTTCAACGGTATGGGTTTCATGGCTGCTAATCATGATACTAATGCCTTCAAATTTAAGCCGTTGTAATAGCAGCCCTGTTTGTTGTTTTGCTTGGGTGTCCATACTAGCGGTGGGTTCATCTAGCAACAATAATCGAGGTGACAAAATACGCGCACGGGTCAGGGCAACGCGTTGTTTTTCTCCGCCCGATAATTGCTTGGCAGAACGATGAGCAAGGTGTGATAAGTCGGCCCACTCGAGCGCTTGCATCACTTTTTTATGAATGCTGGCTTTATTCTCGCCAGAACGATGCAAGCCGTAGGCAATGTTATCGGTCACGCTGGCATCAAATAAATAGGGTTGTTGGTGTAAATAAATAATGTCTTTTTGAATGTAAGGCTTACCTTGTGACCAAGTCATATCGAGGCCTTGGTAGTGAATCTTGGTTGTATCTGGTTTTAATAAACCAGCCATTATTTTAAATAGAGTGGTTTTTCCAGAACCGTTACGTCCCGTTAATAATGTACATTGGTGAGCAGGTACTTCCAGCTTATCAATGCTAAAAATTAACTTGCCAGACATCGTTATGCTGATGTCGCTGTAACTAATCAACGGATTCATGAGTGTGATTCGCCTTTGCCTTGGAATATGCTAACGCCTGCATTTAAAGTTAAGGATAGCACGAGTAAAACAATGCCTAATGCGATGCCTTGTGCAAACTCGCCCTTGCTGGTCTCAAGTGCAATGGCGGTTGGGATGTTGCGTGTTGCATGAAGTATATTGCCGCCCACCATCATCGAGCAGCCAATTTCTGCAACAACGCGACCAAAGCCTGCGACTACAGCGGCAATAAGACCAAAGCGCACTTCGTACATGAGAGTGAAAAACGCTCTCCAAGGTTTAGCACCGAGGGTAATAGCGGTTTCCCATGCGCGACGATCAGCGGCTTGAAAGGCCGCATGGGCCATGGCAACAAGCAGGGGGAAACTCAGCATAATTTGACCAATCACCATGGCTTGGGCGGTAAACAACAGTTTTAAATCACCCAAAGGGCCACTGCGTGACAGAACAAGATAAAGCGTTAAACCGATGATAACAGCCGGCACTGACATGAACGTGTTAAACAGAGCAATGAGTGTGCGGCGTAGAGGAAACTGAAAAAAGGCGAGGAAAAAAGCAATCACTAAGGCGATAGGCGTTGCGATTAAGATGGCGGAGAAAGAAACGCCAAATGACAGAGATATGATTTCCCATATATCTGTGTCGCCGCTTAATAATAACTCGAATGCGGCAACACTGGCCTGGCTTAAATCACCCACCGTTTAAAACGTTAGTGATGGCAGTAGGGTAAAAAAGTTGCTCGCCATTCTTTTTAAAACCATTAATCATTGCTTGCCCCGTTGGCGAGGTGAGCCAAGCAATGAGTGACATGGCTTTTAAATATTGAATGTCTTGATGCAGGGCAGGGTTAACAGCAATGATACCGTACGGGTTTTTTAGCAAAACACCGCCGTCATTTAAAATTTGTAATGAAAGCTTGTCTTTATACGCGAGCCACGTGCCACGGTCGGTGAGTGTGTAAGCGTTTAACTCATTAGCCATGAGCAGTACTTTGCCCATGCCTTGCCCCGCTTCTTTATGCCAAGCACCCGCTGGTTCTATTCTGGCGCTTTTCCATAAAAACATTTCTTTTTTGTGGGTGCCAGAGTTATCGCCACGGGAGACGAAGCTTGCTTCATATTGTGCAATTTTTTTAAGCGCATCGACCGTGCTGTTTTTGCCTTTTATCTTGGCCGGGTCACTGCTTGGGCCGACTAAAACGAAATCATTTTCCATGGTGTCTCGCCTATTTACGCCATAGCCTTCGGCAATAAACACGTCTTCTGCTTGTCGGGCGTGCACCATCACCACATCGGCATCACCGTGGCGAGCAATTTGTAGCGCTTTGCCCGTACCCACGGCTATAACGTCTACTTGAATGCCTGTTTGTTTTGTAAACGCTGGCAGTAACACGGCTAATAAACCTGAGTTTTCAGTGCTAGTGGTGGTTGCTAAACGCAACGGTTCGTCGGCAAACCCAGTCAGGCTGAAAAGCAGGGTGATTAACAGGGCAAGATGAGAGCTAAACTTCATGTTTATATTATGTTTGATATGAAGCGAACAATGTTAACGGTGAGGTGGGATGTGGGCAAGTAAAAGTCAAGGTTATATGTGTACAATAATGCTTATGTCGCTTTAGCGTACGCATTTAAATTTAAGAGGGAAAACACATGTCAGATACATTTAATGCCATTGTCGCCACAGAGGTTGACGGTAAAGCCAAGGGTCAACTGCAACAATTATCGCTAAGCGACTTGCCAGATGAAGAGGTGCTGATTGATGTAGCTTACTCGTCGCTTAATTTTAAAGACGGTTTGGCTGTGTCGGGTAAGGGAAAAATATGTAAACGCTTGCCGATGGTGTGCGGTATTGATTTGGCGGGAACGGTGGCTGAATCGGCATCCGATAAATTTACGGTAGGCGACAAGGTGTTGGTGAATGGTTATGGCTTGGGTGAA
>JAESRY010000113.1 GCA_016764415.1 Cycloclasticus sp.
ACCTTTTCCAGATTCGGCTTTATCAGCCATTGCTAACGATGGATTTGAATCTACTTGAACAGACGCACAACCATTGAGCACACCAAGCAAGAGCAAAAAAGAAACAACAAATAACAGCCTTAAATACATGTGATGCATCAACCTAAATGATAATTAAACACTGCAACATCAGGAGCCAGCATCACCACACGTTCTAGAACCGGCTGCGATTTATCAAAATCGCCTTGCTGCACAAGAACCCATGCATACGTATCTAAATAATACGGCTCCTTTGCGGATTTGAATCGCTGCGTAATTGCTGCTGCTTTTTTCAAGTTTTCTTCAGAGCTGAACTGATCAGTTAATAAACTAGCTAAATTATTAATAGCTGGTTCAATATCTTTGTTTCGCTCTAAAACACTTTCATACAATTTTTTAGCTTCAGAAAACTTTTTGTTTTGCTCGTATAAAGAAGCTAACTGCATCGACAGCCTATTACTTTCTGGCGCTATAGCCAAACCCTCTTGGTAAGCAGAAGCAGCCTTATCTACATTATCTTGGCTTAAATACACCGATGCCAACGCGCTATATCCACCCAACCATTTCGGCTCCAGAGCCAATCCTTCTTTTAGAACGTCAATCGCTTTATCGTAAGATTTTTCAGTAACATACAAATTGGATTTAATAGCATACCCAGCCAGTTGACCTGAATTTTTAGCATTAAAAGCCGTCAAGAAAGAAAGCAACTCATCTCTTTTATCTAATTTCAATGAGCAAAATGCAAGCCCCTGAAGCGCTCGGATTACCTGAGGACGTGTTTCCAATACTTTTTTGTATAATTCAATCGCTTCTGCATAATCCTCTTGAGCCTGCGCCAAGCGAGCTAATAGATAAGAGGCACCAACAGAGCTTTCATTTGCCTCAAATAAGGTATCAACAATGCTTTGCGTGCCTAACCAATCTTTCTTAAGCAATCTAACCTGAGCCAATGCTTGTAAAAAACCATCATTATTAGGATCTTTATTCAACGCCTTCATTAAAACAACTTCCGCCCTATCTAACTCATTCGCCTCCATAAGCCCTTGGGTTACAGATAAAGCAGCAATCGTATTACCTGGGTTCACTGTCAATGCTTGACGAAAGCTATCTTCTGCCAGCTCCGTAGAGCCGCTACGCATGTAAGCCTGCGCCAATAAAACCAATGCTTGCTCAGATTCCGGATTGTTACGTAAGACTATACGCAAACGAGTAACTGCAGAATCAATCTCTTGACTTAGCATTTCAATACGCGCCTTAGTTAACAAAGCCCCCTCATTTTCTGGATCAAGTTCCAACACCTTATCGAGCTTTATATTAGCGGCATCTTGATCCTGATTTTGCATATCAAAATTCGCCAACATAACGCGCGCTTTATTAGAACTCTCGCCATCTTTATCCTGCTTAACTATTTCTTTCAGCTCAACGATAGCTTCTGATTTCTTCTCAAGCCCAATTAGTAAGCTTACTTTTGTAAAACGCAGCTTAAAGCCACCTGTATCCTGCTTAATATATGCATCTAGCAATGCTAACGCCTTAACCGGCTCTTTTGACTGAATCAATGCCACATGAAGCTGCTTCGCTTCAAAGTTGTCTGGCTGAGCTTCAACATAGCCTTCTAACACACCCTTTGCTTCTTCATATTTACCCTGCATGTTATATAGCTTAGCTAGTGAGACAAACACCCAAGTTTCAGAAGCATGCTTAGTTACCAATTCTTCATAAACAGTCTCCATCGCAGAATAGTCTTTTTGCTCCTCTAAAATTGAAAGCATAATAATGGTTAGAGGGAGAGCATCAGGCGTTTTCTTTAGTGTTGATGACAAAAGGGCAATCGCTTGCTTCGACTTTCCTTGCTTATTAAGAAGTATCGCTTGCAGCGAAATAGCTTCATTACTTGACGGTTTTAGCTCCAAGGCATGCTCAACATCCTTCATCGCATCGACATAATTCTCTTTCTTTAAAGCAACACTAGACCTCAATACCCACGCCATCGAATTACTAGCATCTTCTTTTATTACTTTACTTGCTTGCTCCATAGCAAGCGCCGTATCACCAGATAACAAATAAAGCTGGCCTAACTTAACAATGGCGTCAAAATGCTTGGCATCTAGCTGCTCAGTCCTTAACAAGTTTGAAAACATCGACTTCCATTTCTTTGATTTTTCATYTAACAAAGCCAATTGATAATACGACTCAGCGACCTTGGGGTCGACTTGTATAGCGTTCTTGAATTCTAGTCGCGCCTTCTCTGGTTTTCCTTCAGCCAATAAACTTTTACCGCTTTCTATATAACCAGCAGCGCTATCTGCTGACGAACCACAGCCCACAAGGGACAGTAAAATTAATGCTGAAACAGATATATATTTAAAGTTATTCATTGTCGTCCCTTATTTTTACAAAYTCATTTAATGCTGGCTCCGAATCAACCATAAAAGACAGTATTTTCTCATCTGCCTTTTTAATATCCTCATTGGGAGCAACACTGGTTATGAGCCTAACCAGTGCACCGTCTGTTCTATTTTTGAATATTGAATCAATAAACAAATACCATTTATTAATATATTCATTGGCCACTATCCGGCCATGACCTTGGAACCAGTAATACACTAACTGTCGCTGGTCGCCCTTTTTAATAATCACTCGATTCACCGGATGCCCGCCCGCTTCTATCCGTTTAAAATCTGATATTTCCCAACCGCCACCTGGTATACAAACCCTTGGTGAATGGGGCGACACACCTTTACGCTGACTTTGATAGTACGCCACATAAAAATTAATTACTGTATGGTCACTATTCTTATAATTAGCTAATAGATAATCTGTCATTCCCAGCTTCTGAACAACAGCTGCATCGAGCTTTTCATGCTTGCCACTCCATTCATTTAACTGCATTGGGAAATTAACAAAAGCAGTATGCTCAGGATATATTTCTGAACGGTTATCTAAAAACTGCGACGCAATTCCCGAAACAACTAACAACGCCATTGCCACCAGCAAAGGTGTATTACTTGCCTGCCGATTCATTTCAGCATTATTTGTCTGCTGTATTGGCGCGCTTTCAACAGCAAATGCAGCAGACAAGCTTCCTTGCTTATTTGTTAATTTTTCTAGCAACCAGACCAACACAAACAAAAGAAACGCGCACGCCATGAAGATAATCCAACCTTCAAAATCATGTATAAAGCCTTCTGCCATTGAAATACCCCAATTATCAACCAGAACACCAATAATGCCGATGCGGAAACTATTCATTAAGATAGTAATAGGTATAGTTGCTAAAAAGACAAGAACTCGTTTCCAAAACGATGTCCTGTAAAAGTAAGCGGTTATAAAGCCCAAGCTCATTAGTGGAAATAAATACCTCAAGCCACTACAGGCTTCAACTACTTGTAGTTTGAACGTGCCTAAATCAATCACATTACCCTCTAAAAATACAGGTATTTGACAGAAACGAATAAAGCTAACACCCAAAGCCGATGATATTAATTGCATCTTTGCCGTTAACACC
Organism: Cycloclasticus sp.; assembly: GCA_016764415.1. Taxonomy (GTDB): domain Bacteria; phylum Pseudomonadota; class Gammaproteobacteria; order Methylococcales; family Cycloclasticaceae; genus Cycloclasticus. Next base: position 3,527 of record JAESRY010000113.1, read on the forward strand.
ACCTCTATAACGTACGGCAAAGGAATAGCAAACAACAACAACATAATGGGCGCAAACGTGTACTTAGTCCCCTTACCAACCGTCACCAAAGACAAGCCGATCAGAACCAACACAAATGCGTATTGAATCAATATAAATAGCGCGCTAACTTCGCCAATTAAAAATATAACGGAAGCTGCGAAAATCAGCCAAACACCCAGCCATAATGGCTTTCCAGCCGAAGATAATATTAAACCCTTCTTTTCCCACAGAATATAAAGCGTAACAAGGGGAATCAAGAAGCCATGACTGTATTCTTCTTGGTTGTCCCATCGAAAATAAGCCTCTGCCAGTCCAGTCCAATACACCCAAAACGCGATAACTAGTGATAAAACTATTAAGCCTGTCTTTCTTGTCATTCGTTCGAATTCCTTTAAATTTTCTTGTTTGGTACACGGCTAACTGTTAATTTCAAAACGCTTATAAACGTTATTTAGTCGCATCAATATTTTTATTCGCATTGGCACATTACTCAAGGTCAGCGCCCTACTTTGCTTTTGAAGCTCTCTTTGGAAGAGCAGTAAAGTAGCAATAAAGGCCCCATCAACATAACTAACCGCTGAGAAATCCATGATCAAATCAGCTGAAGACTCCAAAAGTATAGTCGATAAAAATTCTTTTGTTAGTTTAAGCTTCCCATAACGAAAGCCACCACTTAAGTGAATAGTATCTTTCCCACCGTTAATCCAAAAGATATCACACTGCACATCAAAACAAGAACATCGTTTGAGCGCTCTGCCATATATAGCCAATGGAAAAACTTTCAACAATAGCAGCTTAAAAAAACACAGCCCATCAAATAAGTAGCGTTTCCACAAAGCAGGCTCTTGCTTAATTCGCCACACCCACTCAACACCTAAGCGCTGCCATATAACAGGCGCCCGCTCCACAGAACCCGCCACAAAATTAATCACCGCACCTAGGTGACTAATAACAGGGGCATTTAGTAGTTCGCAGTTCTTTTGAATCCACTGCTGCCCTTTTTTTGCACCAAGAGCAACAACAATAAAGTCAGGATTCGCCTGATTAATTTCGTCCACAATAAAACGTATAGACATTTCATCTATCGAAACAAAGCCAGGGTCATAAAAACCACAACTAACCATTCCTTTGCTCATTTCATTTAACGCACAGTGTGCTTTATCAGCAACCCCATCTTGCCCACCAAAAAAGAACACCTTGATCTTCTTTTTACGCGGCCGCTTAGACAGCTCATCAAATAAAGTAGAACCCGCAACCCGCTCATTAATCGGCAACCCTAAAAGCTTCGCCACCCAAATTAACGGCATACCATCCGCTACACTTAAGTCGCTATCGACAACCGAGTTAAAAAAAGCAGAATCAGACTGCGTTGCAATAACAAAATTGAGGTTCGGTGTGGAAACAAAACAAGGCAAAGAGGAATCAACAGCCGTATTCACACGATTAACAGCACCTTCAATACCAATCTCATCAAATGGCAATCCAAGAATGCAATGGGTGTTTCTTGTTAAAGGTCTAGCCTCTCTATTCATTTATAAGCACATCCCTGCCAACCACACTAAATTGACAATATAAAATTATTAGTTATTCGCTAGTTTAGAAGAAATCATCGCTTGATATATCTCCAAAATTTTATCAATTTTTTTGTCCCAAGAAAATTCAACATGAATTCGCTCCAAAGCAGAGGCTCCCAAAGAAATTCTTAACCTCTCATCTAAAACTAGTTTTTCAATCGCAGCAGTCAAATTATTCGTGAGCTCCACTGGGCTTGGTGCATCAACAAGAACCCCCGTCTTATCAGTAATATAATCTATAGGGCCACCCCAATTAACCGCTATAACAGCCAACCCAACAGACATAGCTTCTAGAACTACCGCGCCACCACACTCCTTAACACTTGGCAAGACAAGAACATCACTATTGGCTAGTAAAAATGTACATTCTTCATGACTTTTCCACCCAAGAAAGTCAATTTCTAATTCAACACCTTCTTCAATTGCCAGTTGCTTTAATGCAGCCTCTTCTTCACCTCTACCAATTATCATCAGCCTCACTTTATGGTTTTTTTGTACTCGTGAAAAAGCTTTAATCAGAAGGTCTACACATTTCAAATCAACTAATCGCCCTAAATATACTAACTGAATATAATCCCGCTTCTCTGTTTTAACCAATTTGGTCCACAAGTTTGTATCAACACCATTTTCTATAAGTGTAATTATTTTTCCTTGCGTAAACTTAGGCAACGCCTTCTTAGTTCGTTCATTCGCAACAAGCAAAACATCTGCTAACAACTTTCCTGGTAATAATAAATTAAAAAAATGAGTCAATATCTTTATTGGCAAATTAATACCTTTTTCAAATCTATTGGCCATAAATTCAAATCCACTCGGAGAAGTCATTCCTCCATTCATAGGCCCTATAACCACAGGAACTCCCAATCCAAAAAGTGCCGAAGGCTGCCGAGGGGAAACAGGAGCTGGCTCATGAATAACATCAATTGCTAAATCTTTTATAGCCTTTGAAGCTAAACCCCTCTGGCAACACTGAGTGACAAAGTGTGATAACGCATTAGTTGTTAGTACATTAACCCTAGCCGGTAATTTCTTCCCTACCTTAAACAGCCATGAGTGAAGCCATGTTTCATCTATAAATATCACCCTCTCAAGATCTAACGGAATTATCTGTTCTAGACGATTACGAACCCTAGCATGCGTCAACAAATAGACATCCTCACCTCTAGCTCGCAGGCCTTTAAAGTAATGCAATGGAAGAACAGACTCTCCGCCATACTCATCAGTCGCATTTTCACTTACAATCAATATTTTCAAAACTTAATTCTCTTTAAATTCAAACCAGCTTTCACATAAAAAAACGCAATAGTTAAAAGAAATGTTACATAGTCCATCCCTATATTTCTATATCAAACTAAAAACCTATACAAACCGTCTAATTAATTTAACCCTATACTAATTAGTAACTTAGCTCGCCTTTTAAGGTGGCCTTTATAACCCGCGCCCTATTGCATAGTAGGCAATCCCCTTGTCTTTAAGCTCATTTGGATCAAATAAATTCCTGCCATCAAAAATAACGGCATCAGTCAGCGTTTCTTTTAACGCACCAAAGCTTGGGCTCCAGAACTCCTTCCATTCCGTCACTATCACTAATGCGTCCGCTCCATTAACAGCCTCTTCTGACGACTCACATAACGCCAAGCCATCTTGATTATTATATATCCGTTTAGCTTCATTTATTGCCTCTGGGTCATAAGCTTGTACGCTTGCGCCTGCTTCAATCAACGCCTCTAATAAAACACGGCTAGGTGCTTCGCGCATATCATCTGTTTTTGGTTTAAAAGCCAATCCCCATAAGGCAAAAACCTTACCTTTCAGCTGCCCTTTATAATGCCGATTGATCTTTTCAAATAATTTAGTCTTTTGCCTATCGTTTACATTTTCAACTGCTGACAACAACTCCGCATGGTAGCCACTTTCCTTCGCCGTTCTCTCTAGCGCGCTAACATCTTTAGGGAAGCAAGAACCACCATAGCCGCACCCTGGATAAATAAAACTAAACCCGATCCTATTGTCCGAGCCAATCCCCTGCCTTACCTGTTCAATGTCCGCACCTAAAGCTTCGGCAATATTAGATAATTCATTCATAAAGCTTATTTTTGTTGCCAACATGGCGTTCGCCGCATACTTTGTCAGCTCCGCCGAACAAATATCCATAACAATAATTCGGTCGTGATTTCTATTAAATGGCGCATACAATGAACGTAGTAACTTTGTAGACTTCGAGCTGTCTGTACCAATAACAATACGATCCGGTTTCATAAAATCATCAAGAGCCGCCCCTTCTTTTAAAAACTCAGGGTTCGACGCCACATCAAACTTATACTCAACAGCTCTCGTCGTAAGTATTTCTTGAATGCGGCTTCTTACTTTCTCAGCCGTTCCAACCGGAACAGTAGATTTATCAACAATAACCT